>NZ_CFIDRX010000033.1:0-30219 GCF_984433645.1 Marisediminitalea sp. | reverse complement strand
ATCATCATTTTTTCAAGGAGAATGCAATTTGGAAGCTTGGGTTGAGCGCGTTATGTATGCATCGCGATGGTTACTTGCGCCCATTTACATTGGATTAAGTCTGGCCCTGGTGGCGTTGGGTATTAAGTTCTTTCAGGAGCTCTTTCACCTGTTACCCCATGTACTGGAAATCAGCGAGGCTGACATTGTACTGGTGGTGTTGTCACTTATAGACATCGCGTTAGTGTCTGGCCTGATCATTATGGTGATGTTCACCAGCTATGAGAATTTTGTCTCGCAAATTGATTTAAAAGAAGGCACAGAAAAGCTGGCCTGGCTGGGCACACTGGACACCAGCTCACTGAAAAGCAAAGTTGCCGCTTCGATCGTCGCTATTTCGTCCATTCATTTACTCAAAGTATTCATGAATGCCAAGAATATCGATAACGACAAACTCATGTGGTATGTGCTTATTCACCTTACCTTTGTTGTCTCGGCTTATGCCATGGGCTCGCTGGATAAAGCCAGTCGCAAGCACTAGTTCCTAATTCCTGAAACCAGCCATATGGCTGGTTTCAGTCTCATTTGTCTTTAAGACGCAGCGGCAACACGCAAGCGTTCAACTGGCCGTTCATCTATCCACAAATGTAACAGCGCAGTAATGATAGCGATGCCGCATGCGGCCCACCACACCACGTCGTAAGAGCCGGTTACGTCAAACAGATAACCACCTAACCACACGCCGCTGAACGAACCAAGCTGATGGCTTAAAAACACGATGCCGTAAAGCAATCCCATGTAAGGCAAACCGAACATTTGCGCAACCAGACCTGACGTCGGCGGCACCGTTGCCAACCACAACAGGCCTGTAACTATCGAAAAAGCGTACACCGACGTGGCCGACATCGGGAAATACATAAATGCGGCTATCGACACAGCGCGTAACGCGTAAATCCAGGTAAGCAGCTTGGCTTTGGAATATTTCCCCGCCCAGGAACCTGACAGTAAACAACCGAATATATTAAACAGACCAATTAACGCCAGACTGGCCACTGCGACATCAGACTCAAAGCCCCGGTCACTCAAAAATGCCGGCATGTGCACGGTAATAAACGCCAGTTGAAATCCACATACAAAGAAACCTGCCACCAGCAGCCAGTAATGTGGATAAACACACGCTTCTTTCAGCGCTTCTTGCATAGATTGCTTTTTTGCCGACACATTGCCCCCTGAATCAGGCACCGATGCATCGCGTAACGGGGACGCTAACAACATCATCAGCAACGCACAGGCTGCCATGAGTAATAGTGCTGTACTCCAGCCATAACCTGCAATAAACGACTGTGCAACCGGTACCACAAGCAATTGCCCGGCTGAACCCGCCGCACTGCCCAGACCTAATGCAAAAGACCGTTTCTCTGGCGAAACCATTCTCGCCATGGCGGGCAATACCACGCCGAATCCGGTAGCCGCAATCCCCATGCCCATTAACAGCCCTGCCCCTGTGTTGAGGCCCAACACAGAATCTGTCGTCGCTGTTACATAAAGACCCAGTGCGTACAGCAATGTACCAGCAACAACGGTTTTAACTGTGCCGAATCTATCGGCGAACGCACCAGCAACAGGCTGGAATAATCCCCACCACAAATTTTGAAGTGCTAACGCAAAGGCAAACACCTCTCTGCCATAACCAAATTCGGCAGACACCGGTGCCATAAAAAAGCCCATCGAAGAGCGCAGACCAAAGTTCAGAGCCAACAACACACACGCAAATGCGATAGCAATGCTGAGTAAGGATTTATACTGTGACATAACGATTCCGTGTTTGAAGAACGACGAAGTGAAAGAATCATAGTGTAACTGACAACGACACCAACATCACCACACACACTTATTCAATCGCAATGGGAGTTGCTGGATAAATAATCAAAATGCGGTTAACTTATAATCAGAGAGCGCTCTTTCTGCACCTAAGACGGAAAATTATAAGTATGAAAGTCTTTCTTACAGAGCTAAAACGAAGGAATGTCATAAAGTCCGTATTGGCCTACCTTGGGGTTTCCTGGCTCATACTTCAGGTCGTTGAAGTCTTTTCCGGATTGATCGACATGCATCCACTTGTGGGTCCAGGCGTTATCCTGGCATTGACTTGCGGGTTACCGGTAGTCGCTTATCTGTCCTGGCACTTTGATATCAGTCTCGATGGCCTTCGGCGCACAGCTGAATCTGATGATGAAGCGGTTAAGCCCCTTGGAGCCGGCAGTTGGCTAAGCCTTGCGGGTATCGCGATACTAAGCATATTCATCGGTTTGCACATTTTCACGTCCATAGAAGCAAATTACAAAGCCGAAAGCGAAGGCCAGCAACAAATCATGCAGGCAGATTCTATTGCGGTTCTTCCTTTCACAGACCAGAGTCCAGAGCGGGATCAAAATTACCTGGCTTTGGGCCTTTCTGAAGAGCTCACAAGTTTACTGGGTCGAACCGAAGGGTTTCGTGTAGCCGCTTCCAGGTCTAGTCAGATTCTCTCCGACAAAGGCCTTTCGCCGGTGGAAATTGGCCGGCGCCTCAATGTCCAAACTGTACTGGCCGGTAGTGTAAGAGCTCAGGGTAACCGATTAAAAATACGTGTTGAATTAATCGACACTGAAAATGGACACACTTTGTGGTCTGAGCAATTCCTGCGTGCATTTTCAGATGTGTTTGAGTTAGAGAGCGAAATTGGTCGGGCCGTAGTCAACCTATTACAAGACAAATACATTGAAGCGGGTTCTTTTAAATCACTTAATACAACGGCTAGCACCGACGCATATGTCATGTATCTGAAAGGCAAAGAACAATACCGCCTGCAGACTGCGGAATCGATGAAAGCAGCCAGGACCTTGTTCGAGCAATCTATAGCGCTTGACCCTGAATACGCCCAGGCTTACGTGGCTCTGGCCGATACGATTGCGCTCTTAGCGGAAGGAGAAAGCCGCTTTGGCATTCTGAAAACCGCTATTGCGGCACAATTGGCCAAGCAGAATCTCGACAAAGCCATAATAAGGCAACCCGAAAACGCCGAAGCATTCGCTGTCAAAGGGTATGTAGAGTTCATGACAGAACAGTATGACACTGCGCTAACTGACCTGAATAAAGCACTTTCATTGAATAAGAATTTATCAGTAGCCTATATGTGGCGGCATTTTGTTCATGAAGCACTTGGCCATTTTGAACAAGCACTGGACGATCTAGAGCAAGCTCACTCACTGGATCCGATATCACGGGCAAATTTAGCGAATTTGGGATTTGAATATTCACGCCGCGGCGACTTCCAAAAAGCCAAGCAATACCTGACCCGGTTAACAGAGGATTTTCCCAATTATCCGCAGGCTTATGTCAACCTTGCTGATGCCAATTACCTCGCGGGCGAGCACGCAGAGAGTCTGCGAAACTGGCTGACAGCCTATTCTTTGTCACAAGACAACCTGAACTACCGGAATCGAGCCGCCAATATTCTGATTGAACTCGGACTGACAGAGAAGGCTAAGCAGCTCGTTGATGCAACCGACCCTACTTATCAGTCTTTTATTCTGGCTCGGGAAAGAAACGGTGAAGCATTGGAAGACGTTCTGGCATTTCAAGTTGCCAGTAATCCAGATGATTTCTGGGTGAAAATGGAACAGGCTATTTATTTAGGATGGATGGGGAAATCAGGTAAAAGCGCAGAGCTATTTATTGCACTTGAGGATCTAACACCGATACAGGAAATGTACGTCATGCCGTTTTGCTCACCGGCTATTGAAATCGCCTGGGCACAACAAACGCTAGACATAACAACGGCAACTGACAGCGCGCTAATTGCGACCTGTACAAAACAGCTTAAAGAGGAAATCAGCGTATTCAAAGACAGCTATTTAATGTATTTGTCAGCCAGGATTAGCGCACTGAGCGGTAATAGTACTGCATTTGTCAAACACTTCAGCGAAGCCCTGGACAATGGCTGGTTGCAGTGGTGGACTGAGCATGACCCGCTGGTTGCTAACGTATTTGCCGAAAACGAACAAGCGAAAGCGTTACTTAATAAGCACAATAAAAAGCTTGCACTGGAAAAACAAAAGGCCGACAACATCGACCTTTCTTCTTTTTTGTAGCAATTTACTGTTTAACGCGCCGGCGACGAATTGTGAATAGAACAGCAATCGCCCACGAGCCTAACATCGCCGGAGCAGAAACGTTCTCTACTCTCGCCATAATCCGCACTGTCTCAGTGAACCCGCTATTCACACTAAAAGTAAGCGTATCCGACGCGTAAAGGCCCGAACTAACAAAACAGAAATCATCGGGATCCGTAACAGTTATACAATCTACCGGAAGCGCATTGTGCTCGTCCTGATAATAGAAAAACGTTTTATTGGTGCCTGACTGCATTGTAACGTCTAAAGTGATATCGTATTCACCCACCGGCATATCAAACGGGATGGCGGCATTTAAGAAAACCATACCTTTGTCTGAATACACCGGACTGCCCCAATCATCGTAATAAATGAGCTGACTACCACCAGCGTGGTCAATGTAGGAATCGTCACCTGTAAACTGCCACATTTGCCCGGCTGTATTAGATAACGTCCAGGTAATATCGTAACTGGCTGCCCCCACTAAATAAGCGAAAAAACTGCCAAAGGCAAATAGGTTTTCATCGTCGTAAAACGCATAGCTGCATCCGTCCCACACCGGCAAATATTGAGGGGGAATACTATTATAAGTGTCGTAATCCATTTCTTCGTAACAATCGCGCCCCGGTACAGGTAACAGATGCTGATTTCCCGAGGTAAAGCCGTAATTAGGTGATTGCCTCATTACAGAATCGAAATTGCTCGCCGACAGGGTAACGCCATAAGGTCCCATGACCGTATCCGCGTCATCTATAAGGTAATAACTTTGTGGCGCTGTAGAGGTTTTGGAGCCTCGCCCCCCTCCGCGAATCAATGCAGATTCGGCGATGGTGGAATACAACATTCCTGACATAACAATTAACAGTACAAATCTGTTTCTGAATTTCAACATGGCGTGCTCCTGCCAACGACCGAGGGTCATGTGTGTAGTGCGATGGTGATTTTTATTATTTTGATGCGTACTATCCTAGACCACTCATGTCTACCGTACAATTTTTAACCAACAGATAAGACCAATTCAGTCTTTTCGGCTGACGACAGTCTAAATACGATCAGCGATCACTAATCGGTAAATACAAGTGTTATGCTGCAACGCACAGGCTGGATTGCAACCGGAGCGTGAATAGTTTCCACACCGGAATGTCATCTGGCTGCAATCTGACATGCATACAATCACCCGTAAGAGGAGAATCACAATGCGAATGCTTCACACCATGTTACGCGTCAAAGACCTTGATACGTCACTGGCGTTTTACGTCGATACCATGGGCATGAAATTACTGCGCAAAAGCGTAAACGAAGAATACGAATACACATTGGCTTTCGTGGGCTATGCCGACGAGTCAGAACAAGCCGTACTGGAGTTAACCTATAACTGGGGCGACAACGAGTACGATATGGGTACTGCGTATGGTCACGTTGCGTTTGCAGTTGACGATATTTATGCTTTTTGCGAGCAATTAGAAGCGAAAGGCGCAGATGTGTATCGCAAGCCAGGGCCTGTCAAAGGTGGCAAAACGGTCATCGCGTTCGTGCGCGACCCAGACGGTTACGCCATCGAACTCATTCAACCGGAATAATTTGTTATGCGCGTAGTCCCCTTATCTTTTGTTTTATTGTTGTCAACGAGCGCGATGTCATTTGCCAGTCAGGCTTTCGATATTGTTGCTCACCGTGGCGCATCAGGTTATCTCCCTGAACACACGCTGGAAGCTATGGCGCTTGCGCACGCTCAGGGGCCGGCCTTTATTGAACAGGATCTGGTACTCACGCGCGACAACGCACTGGTGGTATTGCACGATATTCATCTGGAAACCGTCACAGACGTCGAGCAGAAATTCCCCAACCGAGCCCGTGAAGACGGCCGTTTTTATGCTCTCGACTTTACCCTGGCAGAGCTAAAAACCCTGCAGGTCCATGAACGTGAAAACGCTGACGGTAAGCCGGTATTCCCCAATCGCTACCAGGGCAAAGGCCATTTTACTGTTGCCACCTTTGAGGAGCAGCTCACCTCTATAGCTGAATTGAATCGCCTCACTGGCGCCAACATCGGTTATTACCCGGAAATCAAGTCACCGGCCTGGCATCGGGCTGAGGGCTACGACATCAGCAAAATCGTGCTGAACACGCTGAGAAGGCATAAATTGGATACCCCGGACGCGAATATTTATTTGCAGTGCTTTGACTTTGAAGAAGTGAAGCGTATCCGCAACGAATTGGGGGCCAAAGTGAAAATGGTGCAACTGATTGCGGATAATGACTGGGGTGAGTCCCCCACCAATTACGCAATGCTAAAAACACCAGCGGGCATGCGAGAGGCTGCGCAATATGTGCAAGGCATTGGCCCCTGGCTAGGCCACGTCACACAATCCACTAACCCACCTTCATTTGAATTGGCGGATTGGGTGCAAACAGCGCAAGCTGAAGGTCTGCAAATTCACCCATATACATTCAGGCTCGACGCTTTACCGCCGGGTATTTCCGCAGAACAATTGCTTCAGCTTATTGTAGGTAAATGGAAATTTGACGGCGTATTTACCGACCAGGTGCCGCCGGTAAAAGCCTTTATTGAGCAAATTGAACAAACAGCGCACTAGGTGTGTTGTGTATTAAATAGCAAAACGGCCGCAACAAGATGCGGCCGTTTTCATTTAAATCAGTTTGAATCTATGACTTCGCCAGTCTGACGACTACGCGGCGGTTGGCCGCTCGGGAATGACTGGTAGTATTCGGTGAGATATGGCGCTTCTCACCGTGACCGGTTAATTCGATGCGATCCGGATTTACGCCTAGGTCTGTCAGATAACTCTTTACCTCATTGGCGCGACGCACGGAAAGCTGCTGGTTGTTCCACGAACCACCGTAGCTGTCGGTATAGCCGTCTAACAACACCAGCTCCAGGTCGTTGTCTTCTCGCAGGTAATCGCCAATCATGGCCAGACGTTTCTTAGAGTATTTAGACAGCTCGACGCTGTTTTTCTCGTAACTCAACACCGTATAGCTGATATCTTCAAAACTGTAAGGCAACAGGTTTGACACACAGCTTACAAATTCCTGATACACCGGCATGAAATTACTGGCATTCAGGCCAACCGCTACCTTGTCTGCGGGGTTGTACCAATCCTGATAGTAAATGGTTGGCCAGAAACCTTTTTCGAGTTCACTGAGCATGGTCCAGGCGGTGTCTTCCGGCAAATCGCCATCGTACTGAGTGCGAATGGTCATATCCGCTATCTGACGGGCGCGCTGTCCTGGCATCCAGGCCGGCGGCACTGAATACACAGCAGCCGTATCAAAACGTTTCGGCAAGCGTTGCATATCCAGCACAAACTCCATGTTGAGCTGCTTTGATGCGACACTGGTAAACTGAGCCTCACCGTAACCCGGCAACGCATGCGACAGCGTGCAGCTTAACCTTGATGGTTCGCTGACCTGCCAATCCGACGATTCTACCGTGGCGTGATACTGACGCATGGCGCCGTGAGCAGCACATGTTGTCAGACCCAATGCCAACACAATTGAACTATGCAAAATGGATTTAACCATACTAGCCTCTGAATATGCCTCGTTAACTTATCGACAATTGCCGAGAAAAGTTTAGTTCCAGGTAGATACTCTTGCCTAATGTTGACATAATTTGCCCCTGAATGAGAACTGACTTTACGTTTAATTCGCGACTTCCGCGTTATTCGATTCGTCCACAACGTTTTTTTGAGTGATATGTCCGACACCAAACCTCAGCTTGCACACCGTTTCAGAGGCTACTTTCCCGTTATTATCGACGTTGAAACCGCCGGCTTTAACGCCAATACCGATGCCTTGTTAGAAATTGCCGCCGTAACCCTTCATATGGACGAAGAAGGTATGCTGCACCCGGATCAGACGTATCACGCCCACGTTACGCCGTTTGAAGGCGCGAACCTCGAGCCGGCCGCGCTGGAATTTAATGGCATTGATCCGAACTGCGCTTTGCGCGGTGCCATCGACGAAGATGAAGCCATGAAAGAACTGTGTAAAACCATACGCAAACAACAAAAGGCCGCAGAATGCCAACGTTCAGTCATTGTCGCGCACAATGCTACTTTTGATCAGAGCTTCGTTAATGCTGCCATTGAGCGTTGCAACATCAAACGCACGCCGTTTCACCCTTTTGTTTCTTTCGATACCACAACCCTGTCAGGTCTGGCGGTCGGTCAAACCGTGCTGGTAAAAGCCTGCCAGGCTGCGGGAATTGCATTCGATCAGAAAGAAGCCCATTCCGCGTTGTACGATGCAAAGAAAACTGCCGAGCTGTTTTGCTACATCGTCAATCGGTATGCCTCGTTAGGCGGATGGCCGCTTCCTTAGCAGACCATCTCGCCCCATTTCGTTAAATAATTGTAAAAAGGCATTGTAACTTCGTCGTTGAGTTGTACACTTAACAAACTTAAACGATTAAGATCCTATTATGCTGAACAATAAATTACTGCTTTGGAGTATTACCGTAGCCTGTGCCGGGTTCTTATTTGGCTTTGATACAGCTGTAATATCCGGAGCAGATCAACCCATCCAAGCCTTGTGGCAAACCTCTGATCTTACCCATGGTTTGTTTATCATGTCATCGGCCCTATGGGGCACAGTACTGGGGGCATTAGGCGCTAACATTCCCTGTGACCGGTTTGGCCGCAAAACCACACTGATTGCTATTGGGGTGCTATATCTGCTGTCTGCATTGGGTTCAGCGCTGGCAACAGATCCTGTTACTTTCAGTGTAATGCGCTTTATTGGCGGTATCGGCGTCGGTGTCTCCTCGATAGCGGTGCCCGCCTACATTGCTGAAATAGCACCAGCGGCTCAGCGTGGTCGACTGGTTGCGCTTTACCAGTTCCAAATTGTGTTTGGCATATTAATCGCGTTTTTATCAAACTATCTGCTGGCAGATACATTTCTGCTCAGTTGGCGCTGGATGCTGGGCATAGAAGCCCTTCCTGCGGCTATCTACCTGCTGTTGGTTTTCTTTGTACCAGAGAGTCCCCGGTGGCTGCTGCTACACAAACAGGATCACCAGGCAGCCAGTCAGATTCTGCATGCTGTAGGGGAACCTTCGCCGCAACACCTGATAACCCAAATTGAAAGTGAACATCAGCAACGCGCTAGCGAGAACCTGTTCAGTCATGCGTATCGCTGGCCAATACTGCTGGCGTTTTTACTGGCTTTCTTTAACCAGCTCTCGGGTATTAACTTTGTGATTTACTTTGCCCCACGCATCTTCAGTCTGGCGGGACTGGACAGCAGTGCCGCGTTGTTGTCGAGTGCGGGCATTGGCCTGGTCAACCTGCTATTTACCATGTTGGGGATGGTGCTTATTGACAAAGCTGGCCGTAAAACCCTGCTCGTTATAGGTTCAATAGGCTACATTCTGTCTTTAGCCGCACTCACGATAGCGTTTCAGTTGTCGTTGGCGGGTAATTTAGTGGTTGCCTTTATATTCATGTTTATCGCGTCACACGCGGTGGGCCAGGGTGCAGTGATCTGGGTGTTTATTTCTGAAATATTCCCCAACTCGGTGCGCACCAAGGGGCAAAGCCTGGGCTGCGGTACCCATTGGGTTCTGGCGGCTTTGATTACGCTTGTGATGCCAGCTGTGTTAGGCAGCTTTACGCCCACTGTCATCTTTGGCTTCTTTACTGTGATGATGGTCGTGCAGCTTATATGCGTGCTCTGGTTGTTTCCTGAAACCCGTGGCAAATCCATTGAAGAATTGGGTATGTCACTCTCAGACAGCCGCTAGCACCAATGAAAAAGGCGCCAACCGGCGCCTTTCACTTAAATATCGTTCAAGCTTATAGCTCTTCTGATTTTTCAGCCAGGTACTTAGCAACACCTTCAGGGCTTGCGTCCATACCAGATTTGCCTTCAGTCCAGCCCGCCGGACATACTTCACCGTGCTCTTCGTGGAACGCCAGTGCGTCAACCATGCGCAGCATTTCGTCGATGTTACGGCCCAGAGGCAGATCGTTAACTACCTGGTGACGTACTTGACCTGCTTCGTCGATCAGGAATGAACCACGGAACGCTACACCTGCTTCCGGGTGCTCTACGTCATAGGCCTGGCAGATTTCGTGCTTCACGTCAGCAACCAGGGTGTATTTAACCGGACCAATACCGCCTTGGTTAACCGGCGTGTTACGCCATGCATTGTGAGAGAACTGAGAATCGATAGACACACCAATCACTTCCACACCGCGCTTGGCAAACTCGTCATAACGTTTGTCGAAAGCGATCAGCTCTGAAGGACATACAAAGGTAAAGTCTAATGGATAAAAGAAAACAACGGCTTTTTTACCCTTAATGGCTTCGCTTAAAGAAAAGCTATCAACAATTTCACCGCTACCTAGCACTGCAGCAGCAGTAAAGTCCGGGGCCGGACGGCCTACCAGTACGCTCATAATTTGCTCCACTTGTGTTTGTGATTATTCCTAATGGCAGTATTGCCATGGGTGCTGACACTGTTGTCCCAGCCATGTCTATTATTGGTGCGCTTTTTTATAAAACAACAGCATCTGGTGAAAACTTTCAAATAATCCGACCAGTTTTTTTGTGATTGATGACGCATAAAAGCAAATCCGGGTTTTCCCCTATGGCATTTGCCTAGGGGCTGTTCAAAAATCACTACAGCCTGATAAAAGCACATAGCTAACTTTTGGCTAAATTTGCGGAAAAGCATTTGCAAAGATAACAAATAACAATTATTATCATTTGCAACACTAGTTAGAGGTTTTTTTATGTACGTGTGTATGTGCTACGGCATTACCGATACTGCTATTAAACGCGCTGTCACTGAAGACGGTGTGGGCAACATGCGTCAATTAAAAGAGCAACTGCAAGTGGGTTCACAATGCGGGCGTTGTATCCAAATGGCCCAGCAAATCATTGACTCTACTATCATCGACGAGTCCTTATTCAAAGACGTGGGCTAGTACCCGCCCCGGTAGTACTGCGCTTTACAATCACAGTTACCACTTGGCATTGATTGCCGCAAAATAATAGCTTCCGTCAATACCACCCGGACTGGTTGAAGGATATTTCGCGCCTGCAACAAACTGATAAGGATTAATATCGGGTTGAGTGTTAAACAGGTTATTTACCCCAAACGTCACCCCCCACACCGGGGTAAATGCATATTGCCAGCGCGCATCCAGCGTGAAACGCCCGCCAGACTCTATATCCAACCCCGCAGCAGCATCGAGATGATCTTCATAGAAGCTGCCGTAGTAGTTGAGCCGCCAACTTAATTCATTCGGTCCGAATTGCTGATTCAACGTCACATTCGCACGCCAGGCTGGTAAGTTGTCTTCCAGCATTCGAATGCGTTGACGCGTCAAATTAGTATCCTCGCTGGCACCGGTGTCATTCAAGGTAACTCGGGTAACCTGCGTATCCGTCCAGTTCACACTGGCCAGCAGATCGTTCTGCCAGTCACCAGACGCAAAACGCCAGTGGAAAATAAGATCCATGCCCCGGGTCAGGGTGTCAAAATCATTGGTGAAATACTTGGCGCTGCGATAGGTTTCGGCTTCTTTGAAACCCTGTGCCAACAGCAAATCAATAGTATCCTCAGACAGCGGAATCGCAGAGGTTGTGCTAATCCGGTCAGACAATCGAATCTGGTAAAAATCCAAAGTCAGTTGGGCAACAGATTTTACTTTTGCTACCAGGCCGACACTGATGTTAGTTGACTCTTCAGGTGCCAGTGCCGATGCGCCTAATTGCTTCGCTACCGGATTAGAGGGTGGCAATGTCACCTGGTCTTCTAACCCGTTCAAGCCGAACTTGGTACTGATATTAATGATATTGCTCTGGCCAACTGTTGGCGCTTTGTACCCCGTACTCACTGAGCTACGCAGAGCCATCGACGTGGTAAATTGCCAGCGCGCACTGAATTTACCATCCAGGTGGGTACCGAAATCCGAAAAATCTTCAGCACGAATGGCTGCGCCAAACAGCCATTCAGCCGAAAAGGGAATAGACGCATCAACGTACACAGCACGATTACTTCGCTGCCATTGACCGGATGTTTCCGGGCGATATCCCGGAAAGCCATTGGCGCCTACCGAAAACCCTGAATGAACCCCCGTCACATTCTGCGCAAAGGGACCCACTACGTATGACGCTTCCTCACCTTTAACCTGTTTGTACAATTCGCTTCGCCATTCAATGCCCATGGCCAGTGTAACTGGCTGAAACATCTGTGCATCCACTTCTTTCACCAGATCCACGCTGGCGTTTTTCTCCAACTGCGCAGCGCCACCGGGGTTAAAGGAAGTAGGCGAATCCGGCCCTAAAGAGGGATTGACGGTATTGTCGATATAATACTGAATTCCCGAATACCCTACTCCGGCACTGACATCGAAAAACCAATCATTGCCCAAGTCACCACGTACGCCTGTGTACCAGCTACCGTCTTTCACCTTGCCACCGAAACGGGGAGTAAAGCCGCCGGGGAACCATTCGTTGAAGGCAAAACAATTGCGCCCTACATCGCTAGAAGGGTCGTTTATTTGCAAAAAAGCCGGGTTGGTCAGCACGTTTTCATTACCGAGTGTAATAACGGGGCACGCTATCCCCTGCCCTAAGCCATCCAAATCTGCAATTAGCAGTTGCCGGGGACCGGTTGTATTATCGGTTACAAACACCCCCTGACGGGTTTGCGGATTGCGGAAATAAAACTCCCCTTCCATTTCCCGCAGTGTACCTAACGCGAAGCTATACCATTCAGTGCCATTTGATAAAGGAACCGCAGTGTTTACAGCTAACTTCAAATCACTGTCCATATCGGCACTGCCCCACTGTTGAGCAGGGTTTGCAATAAATGAATTCCCAGCCTCTATGAGACTTTGCGCGTCACTTCGCTGCACACTTCTTGAGGTTGGTTGCTGCTGTTGAAATTCGGTGCTGATATGTAAAAAGCCACCGCCTTCAAATCCCATACCCTGGCTGTATTGCACGCCAATCATCTCACCGTCGCCCGCGCTGTGCTGACCACTGGTCAGGGTAAATGAGCCGCTCTCCGGGGCACTCTTCAACTTAAAATTCATAACTCCGGCGATGGCGTCTGAGCCATACTGGGCTGCAGCGCCATCTCGTAGCACTTCCACCTGCTCAATCGCACTCACCGGTAACACGGAAATATCCGGTCCTTGCGCACCGTCGGACAATCCACCGCCGAGAAACGTGATCACCGCTGAGCGATGCCGACGTTTTCCATTTAACAAGGTTAATGTGTGGTCGGATGCGAGGCCACGCAAATTGGCAGGGCGTACCAGCATGGCGGCATCGTTGGTTGTTTGAGCGTTAACGTTTAGCGAAGGTACCGTCTGCGTCAGGGCATCCAGCATATTCTGGCTACCCTGAAAAAACGGCTGATCCAGGGCAATAATATCCAGTGGCACTGCTGAGTCGTATGCGCCGCGTGCCGATGCCCGGGTACCCAGCACCGAGATCCGCTCAAATTGTGGCAACGTTTCTTCTGTTGCCGCTATGCGAACCGCGTCAGGTAGTTCATCGTTATTGGATGGCGGCGGTAATGCTTGTCGCTGAACAATGGTAAGGAAGCCGTTTTCATCCGTATTGATTGCCAGTGGCGTGTTAACAAGCAAATGTTGTAACACCTCTTCGAGCGTATAAACCCCCTCTACGCCGGGCAGTGCGACCTGTTGAGCAAGTTCAAAGGGAAATAACAGTGTGGTTTTAGCCTGGGTGGCAACCTCAATGAGCGTTTTGTCAGCCGTTTGAGGGTGTATCGAAAAGTGATATCGCTGCGCGGTAAGCTGACTATTTGCATGTTCTGATGATTGGGCATGCACAGATGCTGGCGTGGCGAGGCCGCCTGATGCCAGTAACAGAATTAGAGAAGCGCTTGTCCAATGCCTAACGTACAATGAAAAATAAAAATGCCGCGTAAAATTCCGCTAATATTTACATAAACTCAACCGCAGTGCACCCATTCTCTGTAAATAGCTGTTTGTATGCAGTTAAATCGAGCTATCTGCCCGGTGTAAATGGATATTTTGCTCGGCGTCCTGATAAGACTGAATGTCAAAACTGTTTTCCAGTGCCGCTAATAAGCCATTGATGTCGCCCACGCGGAAGTAGCCAGCAATACGGGTATCAATAATGCGATCGTCATCAATCACAAATTTCACCTGGGTGTACCGGCTGATTTCATCCAGCGCTTTGTTAAGCTGTTGACCGGTAAAAACGATCTGTCCGTCTTGCCAGGCCAGACTCTGGGCAATTTCTGACTGGGTTAAAGCCGTTCTGGCTGACACGCTCTCTTTCACCAGCGCCTGTTCACCAGCAAACACCATCACACCTTCCAGCTCAATAGGTAGTGGCGCCCGATTGCGTTCTGCTGTTGTAGTGCTGTCGGAGACCGATTGTTGCGATACCCGGACTTTTCCTTCGGTCACCACCAATTCAAACGCGTTGTCCCGGGTGAATTCCATATTGAAAGCGGTACCTACCGCTGTAACCGCATTCTCGCCCGCGAACACGGTAAAAGGTCTGGCCGGGTCGTGGGCAACGTCAAAATGCGCTTCCCCTTTCAGTAACTCAATTTGTCTGAAACCCGGATAAAAATTAACACGGATTTGTGTATCCGTATTCAGAAATACTTTGGAGCCGTCGGCCAATAGCACCGTTTTTTGCTCACCGATCTCGGTTGCTGATTCTTGTGTAACGCTGGCAACGGTTTCAGTAGGCTCGATAGCAGGTAACATGTTCCAGCTCAGCGCGCCGGTGACAGAGACTGCGAGCACCGCAGCGGCCGCCAGCCACTTGTTAACGCGTCGGGGTGTATTGTGAGGTTGATAGGTCACCAGTCCTTGTAAGGCGTGCATTACGCTCATATCGTCCCAAAGACGGGCCATTTCGAACAGCATTTTCTGATGCGACGGATTGGCCGCCATCCACTCTTGAAGCGCAGCGCTTTCTTCCGCTGACAGACCGCGGTCGATGGCCGCTATCCACTCACAGGCTTTAGCCTGAATGGTTTCTTTGCTGTTGAATTGACTAACGTTATTCATGACTACTGCTCTGCTCTACCCCAGATTAGACTGGCTTTCGTCCCTGTTATGGGGTTGCTGCTGCCGCGCTAAAAACTGTGCACACTGCATCAAACCTTTAGCGACATGCTTTTCAACAGTGCTTTCACTGATTTGCAAAAGCTCTGCAATGTCCCTCTGGCTCATATCGTACACTTTCTTTAACAAAAATACGCGTTTTACTTCAGCTGACAGGTTTTCAGTGGCCTGACAAAAATGAATAAATCGCTGTTTGCTCTCTACCTGCCGCTCAATCATTTCGTCACTAAAGTCGGTAGCAAGTACATCCATATTCTCAATTTGATCATTGAGCTGATGTGCTGCTCGGTTGACGTGATTCAGCGCCAGATTCCGCACTGTTCTGAGCATGTAAGTGCGTTCGTATTGTATCTCTTGCTTTAATTCTGCTTCGTAACTTTTTACAAAAGCATCCTGCACAATGTCTTCTATATCGTTAGCATCCACAATTGAGCTTATCGCGCGCATCAGTTTGCTGCGATATTTCATGTAAGTGGAGGCGATCTTCGATTTTTCGCTCATTGCCAGGTCTTATAAACTCGTTTTTACTGCTAAGTATAGTCGTGACCAAAATGGCCGGCCGGCATTATACCGGTCGGCCAGGTCACAGGGAAAAACAATTACCTTAGAAAGTGTAAATACCCCTTAGGTAATAGAAGCCACCGTTAATACCGATTGGTGACGTTGTTGGGTACTGAGAACCGGCAATTTCATTGTCGTACAGTACGTTTTCGTCAGGACGCTCGTCGAACAGGTTTTTCGCACCAGCAACCAACTGCAGGTTGTCTGTGAAGTGATAACCCACTTCTAAATCGAATGTGTATTCAGAGCTAACCTGACCGATTGGCAGGCCTGAATCCAAGTGATCTTCGTAGATACTACCCGCGAAGTTCAAGCGGCCCAGTACGCGCCAGTCACCATTGGTGTGGTTCGCAGTGAAGCTGTAACGTGTAGCAGGCAGGTTGTTTTCCAACATGCGAACACGCTCTGCTGAGATGTTATCTGATGCTTCATCTACAGTGGTGGATGTCCAGTTATAGGCCAGTGAGAACTTGGTATCACCGCCTAACATGTCCATTGAGTAGTTAGCAACAATGTCCACACCTTCAGTCGTGGTGTCGAAGTCATTGGTGAAGAAGCTAACTTCTGAGAAGCTTGACGCGTCATCAACACCTTGTGCTAGCAGCGCTGCGATGTCTTCTTCAGTTAACTTGATACCTGACGTAGTACTAATACGGTCAGTCACTTCGATGTGGTAGTAGTCAACGGTCAGGAACAGGCCGCTATCGAATTCAGCAACCATACCAACGCTCATGCTTTCTGACTCTTCAGGCGTGAGCTGCGTACCGCCTTTTTGTACAGAAATCGGGTCTGTTGGTGGTAACGTTGCACGGTCGATTAGCTTACCATCAGTACCAAACGCAGTCGTTACGTTACGTACGTTGCTTTGACCAATTGTAGGTGCTTTAAAGCCTGTGCTGTAGGCACCACGGAATGCGATGCTATCAGTAGCCTGATAGCGCAACGACACTTTACCTTTAGTGGTATCACCAAAGTCAGAGAAATCTTCGTAACGGATTGCCGCAGTCAGCAACAAATCGTCAGTCAGATACGCTTCTGCATCAACATACAATGCAATGTTGTGACGGGATGCTTCACCCGCACTACGCGCAGACAACCCAGGGAAGCCGTTTGAACCAATACCAAAGCCCTGAGATGCCAATGGACCAATCGCCCAAGACGCATCATCACCAGCGATGCTTTCATACGTTTCATGACGGTACTGGAAACCACCGGCTAAGTACAATGGCTCAGACAAACCCACTTCAATTGGCTTGTTCAGATCAACGTCGAATGATTTTTCAGTCTGGATATATTTACCCGGCTTGAAAGATGTCGGCGTATCTGGGCCCAAAGACGGGTTGATGGTGTTGCTGATAGCGAAATCAACTTCGTTCTGACCAAAGTTCAGGCTAACGTCGTAGCCGATTTCATTGCCAAATTCGCCACTGGTTCCCAAAATCAATGACATGTCTTGTACGGTACCACCGAAACGTGGTGTGAAACCACCCGGGAACAGTTCATTGAAAGCAAAACAGTTTGCGCCAATCGGCGTTGAGTTATCTGCGATAAGAGCATAATCAGCGTCGTCAAGTACGTTACCGTCGGTAATACGCACCGTAGGACATTCAAGCCCCATACCTACGCCATCCAGGTCACCTACCAGCAACAGTGGCGTATCGTTGTCGTCAGTACCACCGTCGTATACACCACCACGGGTGTGCGGGTTACGGAAATAAAAACCACCTTCTACTTCACGCTCAGCGTAGTTACCGAACAAGTACACGCGTGAATCAGAACCCAGGTCCATACCGAGGTTAGCAAATAGTTTCACGTCGTCTTTGATTTCAGGACTACCCCAGATTTGCGACGGGTTAGCAACGAAGGTGTTACCTGCGGAAATCAGTGCTGCAGCATCGTCACGCTGAACGCTACGAGAGGTTGCGTCAGAAGTGCGGTATTCCGCAGTGAAGTTTGCGAAACCGTCATCACCTAAAGGCATGCCCACGTTACCAGTGAGCTGAAGCATGTCGCCGTCGCCTTCGTAGTAAGAACCAGTGCGCGCTTCGAACATACCGCCTTCAGCGTCGTCTTTCAGCACGAAGTTCACAACCCCGGCAATCGCGTCAGAACCGTACTGTGCAGCAGCACCGTCACGCAGTACTTCAACCTGCTTCAACGCAGCAGCCGGAATGGTAGAAATGTCAGGGCCCTGTGCACCGTCTGACAAACCACCACCCAGGAAGGTGATAACTGCAGAGCGATGGCGACGCTTACCATTTACCAGTACCAGAGTATGGTCAGAAGCCATACCACGTAAGTTCGCAGGACGAACCAGGGTTGAGGCGTCGTTAATAGGCTGGTCGTTAACGTTCAGTGAAGGCACAACCGTTTGTAACATGGATACCATGTCGGTAGAGCCTTGGTTAACAAACTCTTCTTCTGAAATGATATCAATAGGTACTGCTGAGTCGCCAATAGAGCGAGGTGCAGCACGCGTACCAACAACAGCGATTTTTTCAACGTCTTTTGCGTTGCTTTCTTCTTGAGCTAGTGCAGGCGTTGCTACCACACTACCAGCAGCAACCGACGCTGCCAGAATCAGCCTTAGCTGAGAAGTTAGTTTCGTCAAACTTGTGTTCATAATGGTTTCCCGGTTTTTTGTCAGGCCATTTTTTGGGTGACATTTGCTGTGCAAAAATCACCGGCCTTTTATCTGTAAATTTAACCTTCAACACCATCTCGTAGATTCGAAATAGCCCTTGGGTTATAGTCGCTAAACCATTAGAAAACAAACAAAATATACTAAATTAAAAATATATTTTTTTATGATGGAGGATCGTGAATTGTGACTTGTCTATGTACTTTTAGGCGGGGTAAAAATCACGTGTTTTTAGCGTAATTTTGATTAAAAAACGACTAAATAGCACTCATAAAAAAACGGCTTATAAAAAGCCGCTTTTTCGAAATCGATATGTGTGCCAGCACACTTTTCAACGCTTATTCTGCTTTATTTTTCTCAGCAGTTTCTTTGATTAGCGTTTGTAACTCACCTTGCTGGAACATTTCTAACACGATGTCACAACCACCCACCAATTCACCGTCTACCCACAGCTGGGGAAACGTTGGCCAGTTCGCATATTTTGGCAGTTCGGCGCGAATATCCGGGTTCTGCAGAATATCAACATATGCGAACGGTTCTCCGCATGACATCAGCGCCTGTGACGCTTGCGCAGAAAATCCGCAGCTTGGGAGTTTGGGTGAGCCCTTCATGTATAACAGAATCGGGTTTTCCGCGATTTGCTGTTGAATACGTTCTACTGTGCTCAGTTCACCATTGTTTTCCATGAGTGCCTCGTTAAATCTGATTCTGAATGACCAATATGGTCATGGTTTACGCTTTTTCAAGCTGTCATCGTTAAATGTTAAACTGCGACAGCTTGTAATGGCGAGCACTTTATCATCTTTTGTGCTTTATCCCTATGCGTGCACTGACAGCAATCCGGTTTATGCTTAGATCACATCACTCTATGCCATTCTCTTTTGGATTGATCAGATCCGTCGTGTTCGCGGTATTATGTTTACACTTAACATTTATTGGCATTTGCGCAAATCATCATATAGTCTGATGATTCTTAGCAGTCGCTGTCGACGAATTAACCTGAAAAAACACCAACCCATCGAAAAATCCGAAATTTGTCATTGGGTTAGTGAGATTCGTCCCTATATATCAAAACAGTCGGGGTAACCCCCATGTATAACAACACTTACTCTGACAACAGACTACGTACAATCAACCACGAAAATGGAGACTCATATGGCTTTTGAATTACCAGCGTTACCTTATGAAAAAGATGCACTGGAGCCACATATTTCAGCAGAAACGCTTGATTTTCACTACGGCAAGCACCACGCCACTTATGTGACCAAGCTAAATGGTCTAATCGAAGGAACAGACCTGGCATCAAAAAGCCTGGAAGAGATCGTTAAATCTTCTGAAGGCGGCGTATTCAACAACGCAGCACAGATCTGGAACCACACGTTTTACTGGCACAGCCTGAGCCCGAATGGCGGCGGCGAGCCAACAGGTGCGTTAGCAGACGCGATCAACGCGAAATGGGGTTCATTTGACGACTTCAAAGCGGCGTTTAATGACAAAGCAGTGAACAACTTCGGTTCAAGCTGGACCTGGTTAGTTAAGACTGCTGACGGCGGCCTTGATATCGTAAACACCAGCAACGCAGCTACTCCGTTAACTGACGAGAGCCTGACTCCGCTGATGACTGTAGATTTGTGGGAGCACGCGTACTATATCGATTACCGCAACGTGCGTCCTAAGTACCTGGAAGGTTTCTGGGCGCTGGTTAACTGGGAATTTGCTTCTGCAAACTTCGCAGCTTAATTGCAAAAAACTAAACAATTAGTGTAAAAATACCCGGCCATGGCCGGGTTTTTTTTTGTCTGATAATTCATCGTTTCATCAGCTTTTCAGCATAAACAACTCCGCGAACAATGTCGCCGAACATTCACTAAAATACCGCTAAAATTCATGAACTCCATCTGATATCACAGCCCAATAAATCTGTGGCCTCCATGATTTCATTAACATTTTTGTTGCAAAAATAAACGATAAATAACCGATCGCACCCCTTTGTTTTCTCGTATTTAAGGTCTATGCTGGAACTACGGGAGACCGTTTTTTATACAGGGGTATTTATGGGTATTTTCGAGCATTACCAAGAGCGCTATGAAAAACATAAGCAAGAAGAGTTCACCATCCAGGAGTTCTTAGACATCTGTAAAAACGACCCGATGGCCTACGCAAACTCTGCGGAGAGACTGCTACAGGCCATTGGTGAACCCGAGATGATAGACACTTCGACCGATCCAGCGCTCAGTCGTATTTTTTCAAATCGTATCATCTCGCGTTATCCGGCTTTTCACGAGTTCTTCGGCATGGAAGAAGCAATTGAGCAAATTGTTTCTTACCTCAAGCATGCCGCTCAGGGCCTGGAAGAGAAAAAACAAATTTTATATTTACTGGGGCCAGTGGGTGGCGGTAAGTCGTCTTTGGCTGAACGTCTCAAAGAGCTTATGCAAATGGTGCCTATTTACACCCTGCAGGGCTCACCGGTAAACGACCATCCGTTCTGTTTGTTCGACGTAAACGAAGACGGCAACATACTTGAACAGGAATACGGCATTCCGAAGCGCTATCTGAAAACCATCATGTCGCCCTGGGCACGCAAACGCCTGCACGAATTCAATGGCGACATCACCAAATTTAAAGTGGTTAAAACCTTTCCGTCTATTCTCGACCAAATTGGGATTGCGAAAACCGAACCGGGCGACGAAAACAATCAGGATATTTCGTCACTGGTGGGTAAAGTCGATATTCGTCGTCTTGAGCAGTTTGCCCAAAACGATCCGGATGCATACAGCTACTCTGGATCACTGTGTAAAGCAAACCAAGGGCTGATGGAATTCGTGGAAATGTTCAAAGCGCCCATTAAAGTGCTGCATCCACTGCTGACCGCGACACAAGAAGGCAACTACAACCCTACCGAAGGTTTCTCAGCGCTGCCTTTTGACGGCTTAATTCTGGCCCACTCTAACGAGTCGGAATGGCAATCCTTCCGCAACAACAAAAACAACGAAGCCTTCCTGGATCGTGTGTATATTGTGAAGGTGCCTTATTGCTTGCGCGTTTCAGAAGAAATGCGGATCTACAACAAACTATTGGAGAACAGTGAATTATCGGGCGCGCCTTGTGCACCGGACACATTGAAAAGCCTGGCGCAATTCATTGTGTTGTCACGTTTGAAGGCCCCAGAAAACTCCAGTATTTATTCGAAAATGCGGGTTTACGACGGTGAAAGCCTGAAAGACACCGATCCAAAAGCCAAATCATACCAGGAATACCGCGATTACGCGGGTGTCGATGAAGGTATGGAAGGTCTGTCCACGCGTTTTGCATTCAAGATCTTGTCACGGGTATTTAACTTCGACCACACCGAAGTGGCGGCCAACCCGGTGCACCTGTTCTATGTATTGGAGCGTCAAATCGAGCGAGAGCAATTCCCACAGGAAACCGCTGACCGCTACAAAGAATTCCTGAAAGGCTACCTGATCCCCCACTACGTGGAGTTCATTGGCAAAGAAATTCAAACCGCGTATCTGGAGTCTTATTCAGAGTACGGTCAAAACCTGTTCGACCGCTATGTCACTTATGCTGACTTCTGGATACAGGATCAGGAATACCGCGATCCGGAAACCGGCCAGTTGTTTGACCGGGCTTCACTGAATGCCGAACTGGAAAAAACTGAAAAGCCAGCCGGTATCAGTAATCCGAAAGACTTCCGCAACGAAATTGTGAATTTTGTACTGCGTGCCAGAGCCAATAACGGCGGTAAAAACCCAACCTGGACCAGCTACGAAAAACTGCGCACGGTGATTGAGAAGAAAATGTTCTCGAATACCGAAGACCTGCTGCCTGTTATTTCGTTTAACACCAAAGGCAGCGCGGAAGACAAGAAGAAACACGATGACTTCGTCAATCGAATGGTGGAGAAAGGCTATACCCAAAAACAAGTGCGTTTATTATGCGAGTGGTACCTTCGCGTCCGCAAAGCATCGTAAGCCAGTAGCATTCCGCGAGTAAAGCTTGAATGAAGGGGTTGTATGGCACATTTTATCGACCGCCGGTTAAACAGTAAGGGAAAGAGTACGCTTAACCGGCAGCGTTTCTTAAAACGCTATAAGCAACAAATTAAACGCGCCGTTTCAGACGCCGTGGGCGAACGCTCAGTGACCGACGTTGATTCTGGCGAACAAATTAGTATTCCAAAGCGCGATATTTCCGAGCCGGTATTTCATACCGGCAAGGGCGGAAAGCGCACAGCGGTACATCCTGGCAACGACCAGTTTACTGCCGGAGACCGAATCGACCGTCCGCCTCAACAAGGCGGTGGTGGCAGTGGTCAGGGCGACGCCAGTGATTCAGGCGAAGGTCAGGATGATTTTAGTTTTTCAATTTCAAAAGACGAATATTTGGACCTGCTGTTCGAAGACCTCGCCCTACCCAACCTGAAAAACAGTCAGTTTGATCAGGTGGTGCAATACGAAACTTATCGGGCTGGTTTTCAAACCGACGGGGTGCCCAGCAATCTGGATATAGTGCGTTCATTGAAAGGCTCTATGGCCCGCCGAATCGCATTAACCGCCGGTGATCGTCGTAAATTGCGCGAGTGTGAAGAAAAACTCGAAGCGCTTCGCAACGACAAGCACGACAACACGGTTGCCACACTGGAACTGGAACAGACCATCGCGAAGTTGAAAGCCAAAATTGCCGGGGTGCCGTTCATCGACACCTTCGATCTGCGGTTTAAAAACTACGCCAAGAAGCCGGTTCCCACCAGTAAAGCCGTTATGTTTTGCCTCATGGATGTCTCTGGTTCAATGGATCAGGCCACCAAAGACATGGCAAAACGGTTTTATATTTTGCTGTATTTGTTCTTAACCCGCACCTATGAAAACGTTGAGGTGGTCTACATACGCCATCACACTCAGGCCAAAGAAGTCGACGAACAGGAGTTTTTCTACTCCCAGGAAACCGGCGGAACGATTGTGTCCAGTGCACTCAAGCTAATGGATGAAATTATTCAGGCCCGCTACCAGGACAGCGATTGGAACATTTACGCCGCACAGGCATCCGATGGCGACAACTGGGCTGACGACTCGCCCCAGTGCCGTGAGCTCCTGACGAAAAAGCTACTTCCGGTAACGCGGTATTTTGCTTATATCGAAATCACCGAGCGCCAGCATCAAAGCTTGTGGCGTGAATACCAAACCGTGGAGGAAGGCTGCGAAAACTTTGTGTGTAAACATATTACGTCGGTGAATGACATCTATCCGGTATTCCGGGAGTTGTTTGAAAAGACCAATTCATCGACTGCTTCGGGAGGAAGTTAATGGCTGCAAATTCTGCTGTAAAAACACAGCCTTTGAGTGACGGTCCGGACTGGACCTTCGACATGCTGGAGCAATACGAAGCCGAAATCGACCGCATTGCTAAAGCCTTTCGACTGGATATTTACCCCAACCAAATAGAAGTGATCACCGCTGAGCAAATGATGGACGCCTATGCGAGCATAGGCATGCCCATCAATTACACGCACTGGTCCTTCGGCAAAAAGTTTATTCAAACTGAGCAACAATACCGCCGTGGCCACATGGGGCTGGCCTACGAGATAGTGATCAATTCCAATCCGTGTATTGCTTACCTGATGGAAGAAAACACTATCACCATGCAAGCGCTGGTAATGGCACACGCCTGCTATGGGCATAACTCGTTTTTCAAAGGCAACTACCTGTTCCAAACCTGGACAGATGCTAGTTCCATTATCGATTACCTGGTATTTGCCAAAAATTACATCGCGAAATGTGAGCAAAAATACGGCTATGAGGAAGTTGAACAAACCCTCGACTCCTGCCACGCATTGATGAATTACGGCGTAGACCGTTACAAGCGCCCACAAAAATTGTCTCTTCAGGAAGAAAAAAGTCGCCAGAAGCAACGGGCAAAGTATTTGCAGTCACAGGTAAATGAATTATGGCGTACCTTGCCTGAGGTAAAACACGAATCCAGTCAAGAAGCCCCTCGCTTCCCGGCAGAGCCTCAGGAAAACCTGCTGTACTTTATTGAGAAAAACGCCCCATTACTTGAACCCTGGCAACGGGAACTCGTCAGGATTGTTCGTAAAGTTTCACAGTACTTTTACCCGCAAAAACAAACGCAGGTGATGAACGAAGGCTGGGCCTGTTTCTGGCACTACCATATTTTAAACACATTGTATGACGAAGGCCTGGTTACCGACCGCTTTATGCTGGAGTTTCTGCACAGCCACACCAGCGTGGTCACCCAACCCGAATATAACAGCCCGTATTACAGTGGGATTAACCCCTACGCCCTCGGGTTCAATATGTTTATGGATATTAAACGCATCTGTCAGGAGCCAACGGAAGAAGACCGCTACTGGTTCCCTGACATCGCCGGGAAAGACTGGCTCGACACCGTGCACTTTGCCATGCATAACTTTAAGGATGAAAGCTTTATCAGTCAGTTTCTGTCGCCCAAAGTAATGCGGGACTTTAAGCTGTTTGCGGTTGAAGACGACGATAGCAAGCCCTATGTCAGCGTATCGGCTATTCACGATGAACAGGGTTATCACGCAATAAGAGAAAAACTGTCGGCCCAGTACAACCTCAGCAACCTTGAGCCTAATATTCAAATCTACAACGTTGATGTGCGTGGCGATCGCTCGCTGACGTTACGCTATGTGCCACAAAACGGTATTCCGCTGGCGGACAGCAAAGACGAAGTCATGCGTCACCTGCACCGCCTTTGGAAATTTGATGTAAAACTTGAGCAAGCTGACGAAAACGGAGACAGTAAAGTCCTCGCTAGTTGCCTGAGGGTCAATGGCGCGACCTGAACGAAAGTCATCTCAGCCGGGCATGTCACGTTGCCCGGCTTGCACTTTACCTGCAATTTCACTGCCACCAACACTTAAATGCAATGCAGACGCAGTGGTCTTTAACTGTGCAGAGGGTGTCGTTGACTCATTTGAGCTGGCTTAATCAACAGTAAAAGTAGCCCACCAACAACAGCACATACCGATGCCGCGGCAAACGTTTCGAATGCCCCACTGCCCTGTTGCCATATTTGTCCGGCTGCGTAATTGCCGATAGCGCCCCCCAAGCCGAAAGCCAGGCCAATGTAAGCGGCCTGAATACGCCCGTGAATGTGTGACGGAAAATAGTGATGAATAAATTGCATCGAAGTCGAATGATTCAAGCCAAAACTCAATGCGTGAATAAACTGGCTGAAGAACACCAGCCAGAAATGCTCAGCCAGCGTTCCTAACACCCACCAGCGCAGTCCGGTAGCTAGCAAACACAGCATAAGCAATCGCCACACGCCGAAACGGGCGATCAATTTTTGTGCGATAAGGAAGATACCCACTTCAACCAACACGCCCAGCGCAATCAGCAGGCCGGTTTCCATACCCGTATACCCCAGATCGCGCATATACAGGGCAAAGAAGCCGTAATAGGCCCCAAAACTCACCTGCAGCAAACCATTGACGATAAGAAATACAATCACAACTTTATTGCGCAAATAGCCCCAGATACTGCCAGACTGACTGTGATTGCGCTGCATAGTGTCAGGCTGCCTGAGTGCCAGCGTACTGACAAACAACGCGCTGAGAACCAGCATAGAGGCATAAATCGGTGTTTCTGTAGAAAAGAAGTCCAGTGCCTGCCCCACCAACACGGTCAGCACTATAAAACCAACACTTCCCCAAAGCCGCACTCTGCCATAGCGCTTTGAGTCGCCATCCACTGTGTGAAGGGTCAACACTTCCAGCTGCGGCAACACGGCAGTCCAGAACATCATCATCAACCCCATGGTCAATGTGAGGTACCAGAATGAAAACGCCCAGAACACACCAATGAAGCTAAACACCGTGAGTGCACAACCAAGGCGAAGAATAAACAGGATTTTACCGGTCTTGTCGGCTATCCCCGCCCACAGCGAAGGCCCGATAATGCGCGCCAGGGTAATTACAGCGAACAACTCGCCAATTTCGGCTGAGGTGAATCCTCGTCCGTCTAAGAAAACGCCAAGATAAGGGGTAATAACACCAAGTTGGCCGAAATACAGCGCGTAGGTAAGGCTGAGTGCGACAACGGTAAAGCGATTTACCGTTGTCATGACAGATTTAATATTGCAGGTCGAATCACTTGGCTGCGTTGCCAGGGATCACGGGGGTTTGACTCATTACATCGGCATTCTGCGCACGATGACGCAGGCAGTGATCCATTAACACTAATGCCAGCATGGCTTCAGCAATTGGCACTGCCCGAATGCCCACACACGGATCGTGGCGACCTTTAGTAACGATATCAATGGCATTGCCGTCGGTATCGATGGTTTTACCCGGTACCGAGATACTCGAAGTTGGTTTAAGTGCCATGTGTACCACCAGATCCTGTCCGGTAGAAATACCACCCAATACACCACCCGAGTGATTTGAGGTAAAGCCTTCCGGTGTCAGCGTATCGCGATGCTCGCTGCCTTTTTGTGTGATCACATCAAAGCCGTCACCCACTTCCACGCCTTTCACTGCGTTAATGCCCATCATTGCACCGGCAATATCTGCATCCAGGCGGTCGAAGACGGGCTCGCCCAAGCCAACCGGCATGTTGGTTGCTACTACCGACACTTTGGCACCAATTGAATCACCGGATTTTTTCAGGTCACGCATGTACTCATCCAGCGCTTCCAGCTTGCTTTCATCGGGGCAGAAAAACGGGTTCGTATTGATCACATCGTAATCAACGCTGTCGATGCCAATCGGCCCTAATTGCGACAAGAAACCGTGAATTTCGATACCGTATACCTGCTTGAGGAATTTTTTAGCAATTCCCCCCGCGGCAACCCGAATCGCGGTCTCGCGAGCCGATGAGCGGCCGCCACCGCGGTAGTCTCGCATACCGTATTTTTGCTGGTAGGTATAATCCGCATGCCCCGGGCGAAAACGGTTAGCGATATTGGAATAATCCTGACTGCGCTGATCTTTGTTTTTGATCAGTAAACCAATGCTGGTGCCCGTGGTTTTACCTTCAAACACGCCCGACAGAATTTGTACTTCATCGTCTTCACGACGCGCAGTAGTATACCGCGAGGTACCCGGTTTTCTGCGGTCCAGGTCGACTTGCAAATCTTCTTCACATAACGCTAATCCTGGCGGGCAACCATCAACCACACCACCTAAAGCGATACCATGACTTTCACCAAAGGTGCTAACGGTAAAAAACTTTCCGAATGTATTTCCGGCCATTTACACACTATTCCTGTTGTTAAATCGTTCAAGTGCCGCTTTGGTTACGGCAAAAATCCCATGGCCCCCTTGTGCCAGCTCAACCCATTCCAGTTCTAACTCCGGGAAACGGTTGTCCATATGCACCAGTGAATTACCCACTTCTACTAACAACACACCGTTATCAGACAAGTGTTGTGGGGCCTGTTGTAATATAGTCTCAACCAGATCAAGACCATCGTCGCCTGCGGCGAGTGCCAGCTCAGGCTCGTGTTGGAATTCGTTTGGCAAATCGGCCATGTCCTGTGCATCCACATAAGGCGGATTAGACACAATCAGATCGTATTGCTGTCCTTCAAGCTGGTTGAACAAATCTGAATACAGCGGGAACACACGATGTGATAACCCGTGCTCCTGAATATTCATTTCAGCCACGGTTAACGCATCTTCGCTGATGTCCACCGCATCAACCTCGGCTTCGTCAAACGCGTACGCCAGGGCAATAGCAATACAGCCGCCGCCGGTACACAAATCCAGAATGCGTGACGGTGGCTCACTCAACCACTGAGCAAATTTGTTCTCGATGAGTTCGGCAAACGGTGAGCGAGGAATCAATACGCGCTCGTCGACGTAAAATGGCAACCCGCAAAACCAGGCTTCGTTGGTAATGTATGGCAACGGCAAGCGGGTTTGCACGCGCTGCAACACCAACTCAGCCACTTTACTGCGCTCACTTTGCGTTAGCCTGGCAGCAAACAGACCGTCACCGGTTTGTTGCGTTAACCCATGGGGTAAATGCAGCGCCTGAAACACCAGACTGACGGCTTCATCCCAAGCGTTGTCGGTACCGTGTCCAAAAAACAAATCTGCGTCGTTAAACCGACTCACCGCCCAACGCACCATATCTAAAATTGAGTGCAAATCGGCAATGGCCTCGTCGAGGTAAAATTTGTCTGTCATGTTGCTTAATATGCCCGGCTTTAAGAAAGGTGGTATGATACATAATGTTGACCATTTCGGACATGCTTAATTTGTCCAATATATGCAGTTCGTAACCAGAGGAATGTTGAGCGTGAAAAAGTATTCGGCACCGTCCGCAGAAGAACCGGACGACCTGTCTCTTTTTCAGTCAGAAGTAAAAGGGGTTAAGCCGCTCACGCAGGATATCTATGTGCCCCCGCAACCGGCCAGGAAAATCGCCGTAAAGCGCCAGCAAAAGGCAGAGCGCAACGCCCATGCCAGCTTCGAATTCTCCGATGCCTTTGAAGGCTTTATTCCGCCGCAGGGTGCACTGCGTTACTGCAGGGAAGACGTCCCTGCTTATGAACTAAAACAGCTAAGACGGGGCGACTACAGCCCGGAGTATATTCTGGATTTACACGGCATGACCCGGCAACAAGCCAAAATGGAACTGGCCAGTCTGCTCCATACAGCCAAACAAGAACACGTCGACTGTGTTTGCCTGGTACACGGTCACGGTACCGGCGTGCTAAAACAAGCACTGCCCCACTACCTGATTCAGCACCCGCAAGTACGTGCATTCCACCAGGCCCCGCTGGAATACGGTGGCCAGGGGGCACTATTGGTATTACTGACGGTTGACTCGCCGTTCGCCAAAAAGCGCTAAGCCAACCGTAATTAACAATAACCGCGTTAGTATCACTGAGGGTTATTTGTGGTCATCGGCACTGTTGTGAATAAACATATAGGCGTAATACGCCATCATCACGCAGATAATAAAAATACCTAACAGAGAGCCCCATACCACTGGATCTTTAAATAACATGCTCCACATAACGTTCACCTTTTTTGCAATTTCTATGGGTTAAGTTTGCCCTCATTCCCTTCCAAAAATGCTGATCCAAATCAATCCCCCCGAGCTGCCCTCGCGTGCAATATGATGTAGATCAAAGGTTGTGGTAAATCTTGATAGCCTAGTGTGAAGAAAGCCTTGTTAGCACAGACTATTCGAAGAATGTTAGCCCCATATACGCGGTAACTAGGAGGTAATACTTGTGATGGGAACTTGGTGAATGTGATCGTTCTTTGATTTACCGTACCGGTTGTTCAATGCCATTATCAAACGTTCCCTTATACAGGATTTCTTCTTTATCATTGTAAATAAAATAGACGTCTGAAAACGAGGTAGGGGTAGCGTTAGGTGCTGCGCATTTTGTCTTAAGTAACCGAAGGGCTTGCTCCAGGTTAGGCAGCTCATCGATGAAATATTCGCTGTAGTCGTATTGATCGTAGCCAACCACACGATATTGGCCTGTCGTCGCTTTGTTACTGAATGTATTTGACATACTCATCCTCTGACATATCACTACCTGGAAAACAACATTAACTTTTGGTTGTGGTTTCGTTTATGCCTGAATATAAAAAACCATTTTAAACAACAACTTACTTTAATTCTCTTTCGAATTTCTATGGTTTGATGATGTCGAGTGAATAACGAGATTTGTAGCAACTGAGTCGTATGAAACACATTTAAATATCACGTTGTGATATCCCTATATTATTTCACGACGAAAAAAA
>NZ_CFIDRX010000032.1:0-30560 GCF_984433645.1 Marisediminitalea sp. | reverse complement strand
AGGCAAAAACCGACTTTATTCACGCCCTGGCCAAAGCCGGACTCACCCGCATTGAGGCCGGTAGCTTTGTGTCACCCAAATGGGTGCCGCAAATGGCGGATTCCGCAGAGGTGTTTAAAGGTATCTCACGCATACCCGGAGTTACCTACAGCGCCTTAACGCCCAATGATAAAGGCATGCAGGCTGCGCTTGATGCAGAGGTTGACGAAGTGGCCATCTTTGCCGCCGCTTCAGAGGCCTTTTCTATGCGCAATATTAACTGCAGCATTGCGGAAAGCCTTAAGCGCTTTGAAACGGTAATGCAAATGGCAAACGACAACGGCATGAAAGTCCGGGGTTATTTGTCCTGCGTTATGGGCTGTCCCTATGAGGGGGAGATATTGCCCGATAAAGTTGCTGAAGTCACAAAAACACTGCTGGACATGGGCTGCTACGAGGTGTCGCTGGGAGACACCATTGGTGTAGGTACCCCGGGGCACACCCACCGCTTATTCGATACCCTGCTTGAGGACATTGACGTAAGTAAACTCGCTGCTCATTTCCACGACACCTATGGTCAGGCACTGGCCAACCTGGTGGTTGCATTGCAATACGGTGTGAGTACCATTGACAGTGCAGCAGGCGGCTTAGGCGGCTGTCCTTACGCCGCGGGTGCAAGTGGCAATGTGGCTACCGAAGACGTGGTGTACATGCTAAATGGCATGGGCATTGAGACGGGTGTTAACCTCAACGCGGTTCTCGCTGCTTCCAATGCCATGTTTGGTCACCTGGAGCGCCAGGCCACGTCCCGGACCTACACAGCAATGCTGGCGAAGTGTAACCGCAGTTATTAACGTCGTATTGGGTCGGTAAACTGCCCTACATTGGTGTTATTTTTCAGACGGCAGGATCAGTGTTAACAGCATGCCTGCCGTCAAAGCACCCGACATGATCGCGACAATATTGAGTTCAGTTGTTGCCGACAACATTGCATATAAAGCGCCAAATCCCAGCAAAATAATGCCAATCGCGGTATTGCTGAACGCAACCAGTTCGGTACGATCCTGCCCTTCTTTAACATCCAGACTGTAAGTTTTTCTGCCTGTCCTCACCCCGGTATGCGCCACTGCCAGTACAAAAAAGCTGAAACCTGCGGTGTAAACATTGTGTTCGGGTAGCCAGTTCAACAAAGCACATGCCAGTAACGCGAGTCCACCAGCCAACTGCAAAGTGAGGCGAGCGCTTTTGTCGGCCACACTGCCCCAGATAAACGACGACAGCATGGTCGCCAGCGCCTGAGCGGCCAGAAAATACGGCAGTAATTGCATTGCATCCTGCTCACTTTGCACCATAAAGTAAGGTGCAAGTAATGCACTGTGAACAAACAGTCCGCGCACTAAAATAAACCGATAAACAGTGCTGTCGAATCGCCAGTTAAACCCGCTGGAACCATCTTCTTCAGTTTCTACGCGGGTGTGGTTGGCGTAAAGAATGACCAGTCCGACGGTAAAGGCACCTGCGGCAAACAATGTGATCCCCGACGCGACCTTATTGCCCAAGTCCTCTCCCATGAAAGTGAGCGGCACCGCTATAGCCAGGGTCAGAATACCGGAGATGGTAGACGCAATGCCAAGCAACTTGCCTCTTTCTCCCTGTTCGACAATGTCTGCCTGAATATCTTTCATACTAAGTGAACACGCTGACCGTCCGAGACTCAGCAGCACCAACGCAGCTAACATACACCAGCCCGCTGTAGCCCCGTCAAGGAATAATGCAGCAGCCGCGATGCCAAGCACTGAAAGAATCTGAACATGCATACCGACACGCCAAACACGGTGCCTGGCTGGCAATCGCCTCAGCAACACACCCAACGGTGCCTGGGGGAGCAATGCGCCAGACTCGCGAATAGGTACTAACCATCCCAGCATCCAGGCAGGTGCACCGGCCGCTAGTAATAAAGCAGGTAACGTGGTTTTCGCCGAGATCAGCAGATCTGCGAGCTTACTGGCACTGAGTGAAGCAATGAGTTTGCGTTGACGAGCATTCATTAGTTTTTCTGTTTAAAACGGAATGGGCTTAATTAAAGTACTACATTTCATACAGATACGCTTTACGTTACGAATAAGATCGCCTTAATAATCGAGCTTGTTCACCCTATGAGGCGGTAAAGTTGTTTTCAGCAAGTACTTTAATATTTTCTAAACCGACGTCGAGGTCGCGGCCTAATTTGTCGTCAAAGGTGAGTAATTTATAGCGGTCGATGATATTAAGTCCAACGTCGCCATGGCTACTCCAGATCACGCGGGTTTTGTTGTCGAACGCTTCAAGTCGTATTTCACCGGTTGCCTCAATACCGTGGGTCACATTTTGCATTGAATAGGTCAGCTTTCGATTGAATTGTAGAGCGCTAATCTCGATAGAGCCAATCCCTAATACCTCACTCTGCCACTGAACCCGCATACCAATAGCACGATCGGGTCCGTCATAGGAGTAAATAGCGGCAGCATCACGCTGGCCCCAACTGCTCCACTGCTGCCATTTTCGCAGGTCAACGAGCATGGGGTAAATGTCGCCAGGGGCCGCTTCAACTTCAATTGAACGCTCAATACGGTATTCGCTGGGTAAAATAACGCCGACCAGACCAACGAAGACCAGTATGATGATGATGTTTAACGCTGCTTTGCTCCCCGGCATAGCGTCCCCTGTTTGTAACGACCCAGAGGAATTATAACATCAATTTAACAATTTGAGAGATTTACTGCTTTTTTAGACTTTAACAGCTGAAAAATGTAATTAATGACTTTCGGCGCATCTGCATCACAGAGCCACTCACATTCAAATCCTGTACTTTCCTGCCAAATTTGCCCGGCATTCGGTGTACGCACAGAAGCAAGACATTTGCCTTTCGACACGGTTAACGCATCAGGTGCCACGCCAAGCACACACGTTGCCAGTACATCCCACATAAAGTAAGTAAATTCATAGGCAGGTATCGCAGTTACCGTTGCCGCCCAGCACTGTCCAGCCAACTCCGACAACGGTGTGCCGATTTCTGATAATGCTTGCAGGAAATCCCAACTAACCGGCAACCGATTAGTGGCGTCTAAGGGGACTAGCAACAACGGCAACTCCGCAGCCAGCAAATCGTATGTAGCCTGAGGATGCCAGTAAGCATTCCATTCCGCCGTGCCATTGTGATCGTGCATGGCCACATTACCACGCACGTCTATCGCACCGCCCATCCACACGACCTTGGCAATGTTTTGTTTCAATGCCGTTGTTTGTTGTACAGCGGCAGCCAGATTAGATGCCGGCCCAGTCATCAGTACCGTTACTGGTTCGCTAATGGACTCGATAACTTGCTTCATTAATGCGTGTGCGGGCTCTGATACACATTGCAATTGATCAGCTGTGCTGCGCAAAAACGCAGGCAATGCCCGACAAAAACGAGGCTGGGCACGCCAGTCTGCCGGAAAAGGATTCGGTCCGATTATGTCCCCTACTGCTACCTTCACGTCTGTAGCATTAAACATATGCAAAATTTTAAGGGTGGATTCCAGGGCGTCATCGGGGTAGCAGTCAGCCGGGGTTATGCACACCGCTTTTAGCTCAATATGCGGCATACAGAGCAATAAAATTAGCGACAACAAATCGTCGATTCCACCGTCGTGGTCAAAAATAACAGGTTGTTTAGGCATGATATGTATTCAAACTGAAAAAGAAGAAAAATGGCAGTTTGCCAATCGGGTCTTGCCGGTACATTACAATAATTCAGGCAGAATGCCAGCATATTTAAATCTTTGTAAATACTGGCTTGAGCAATATTTATACTCAGCGTAAGATAGTGAAAAGTAATACAATTTACAGTGCATTGTTTCAGTACTGAACATTGCCAACCTCAGGTACTCACCCGACCACTTGGATGATTGCCGACTGTGCGTGTCAGAAGGAGAATAGAATGGCCGACAACAGCTCTCGTTATATCAGTAACCTAACCCGAGATACTTATGCTCTCATCCTCGCAGGAGGACGAGGTTCACGATTACATGAGCTGACTACCTGGCGTGCCAAACCTGCACTCTATTTTGGTGGTAAATTCCGTATTATCGACTTCCCGCTGTCTAATTGCATTAACTCTGGTATTCGGCGCATTGGCGTTATCACTCAGTACAAGTCTCACTCACTTATCCGTCACCTGGTTCGGGGTTGGGGTCACTTCAAAAAGGAACTGGGTGAATCAGTTGAAATTCTACCTGCATCACAGCGTTTTTCTGAAAACTGGTACGAAGGAACAGCCGATGCGGTATTCCAGAACATCGATATTATTCGTGAAGAATTACCTAAGTACGTAATGATCCTGTCGGGCGACCATATTTACCGCATGGACTATGGTGACCTGCTGGCAAGACACGTTGAAACCGGCGCTAAAATGACCGTGTGCTGTATGAAGGTACCACTGCAGGAAGCCGCAGGTGCATTTGGTGTAATGTCGGTGGATGAAGATCTGCGCATTAAGGGCTTTACCGAAAAACCAGAATCGCCAGACCCTGTGCCGGGCGAGCCGGATATGTGTCTGGCGTCTATGGGTAATTATGTGTTTGAAACCGAGTTTCTGTTTGAACAACTGCGTCGCGACGCGGAAACATCAGGCTCTGAACGTGATTTCGGTAAAGACATCATTCCAAGCATTATTCAGGACCACGATGTGTACGCCTACCCTTTCCAAAGCAACGACAACGAACACGTTTACTGGCGTGATGTGGGTACCCTGGATTCATTCTGGGAAGCCAATATGGAAATGGTTGCCCCTGTTCCTGCCCTGAACCTGTACGATCGTAAATGGCCTATCTGGACCTATCAGGAGCAATTGCCACCGGCGAAATTCGTCTGGGAAGATCAGGACCGTCGTGGTGAAGCCATCAACTCCGTCGTCTCTGGTGGCTGTATCATTTCTGGTTCAACCCTGCGACGCTCGCTGTGTTTCTCAAACGTTCGCGTGCACTCTTACGGATTGATTGAAGAAGCGGTGTTATTACCGGATGTCGAGATTAAGCGCCATTGCCGTCTACGCAAAGTCATTATCGACCGCGGGTGCGTGATCCCGGAAGGCATGGTAATTGGTTATGATCACGATGAAGACCGCCGCAGAGGATTCCGGGTCTCGCCCAAAGGCGTAGTGCTGGTTACCCGTGAAATGCTGGGCCAACCGGTTGGTGGTGCGATGATTCCGCAAGACTAATCTATTTGTCGAATGTTAAAACGGGCAACACAGATTGCCCGTTTTTCGTTTAGTAAGCTGACGCTACAGCATCTAGGTCTTTTTCCAAACGAAACGCGGTCCACACAAACGCCAATACAGACAATGCAAAAGGGACAGCCAGGTATTTGAACGCCAGTAACAACGCCCCCATTTCACCCAACTCTGCCATATTGGACTCACTGACCAGACCAACAAAAGTAGGTCCGCCGCCAAGTGCAATCAAATTGAGCACAAAAAAGCATACCGCGGTAGACATAGCGCGGCATTGGGCCGGAGCCAGCGACTGCACCATAGCGAAACAGGGGCCAAAATAGGTACCGGACGTTACCAGTAACAGCGTAAAACCGGCTATCGCCAGATAAAGCTGCTCTGTGTGTATCGCCACAAAAAATGCCGGTACTCCAATGCACAAGGCAATCGCAGGAAGCAATGCATACGCGCCTTTGAAGCGCTGCCCCCAGCGGTCCGCAATCACCCCACCAGCCCATACCCCGAGGGCATACAAGGTGCCATTGATGACACCAAATATGACCAATAGATCAACGATATCCGTATCGGTAAAACGACGTACAAAAAAGTCCATTTGCCAGCCGGTAATCGCATAATTCGCAAATGAGGATAGCGTGATCCCCATCACCATGCCCCACCAACTGGGTACAGAGATAAAAGTTTTGATGCCTGCAATTAAAGAAAGTGAACGAGTGGTTGTCGCCCCTTGCCTTACGGGCTCATTCACAGTGAATTTCAGCACCAGTGCCAGTAACACGCCAGGCAAGCCAACGGCAATCATCACCGCACGCCAGTTTGCTTCCCCGCCGCTAAGCATAAATGCCGATGCCAGATAAGCCAGCATAATGCCAAGCGGAATACCCAGCGAATACAGTGCTATTGCGGTTGCGCGTCGACTGGCAGGAAATAAATCAGCGATAATACTGTGTGCTGGTGGCGTCCCGCCCGCTTCTCCAATGCCCACACCAAGCCTGCACAATGCCAGTTGCCAATATTGTGTCGCAAGACCGGATAGCGCAGTAAAACCGCTCCACATCGTCAGAGAAACCGCAATAATATTCACCCTGTGACTGCGATCTGCCAACCAGGCAATAGGTATGCCCGTAAGGGTGTATAACATGGCGAAATAAATGCCTTTTAAATAGCCAAGTTGCGCATCGGTAAGTGCCATATCGGCCTTTATCAGCGGAGACAAAATACCAATGATCTGTCGGTCGACAAAGTTAAAGGCATAGACCAAGGTTAAAATAAGCAGCACATAATACGGTTTCTGTGCACGCACAGCAGGTGTTTGAGACATGGTGTTGTAAGCAATTATAAAGGTATATAAACAGGAATGAGTCGTGTTCTGTACAAAGCTAACAGATAATACCACACTAACCATAGTAAGCATTACCGGCAGCATTTGAGTTTAATCACGCCGATGCGGCCACAATTTAGGTAACCGAAGTCAGTATGCACATTGATCAATTATTAGCGTTAACGTCTGAGGCCAGCGAACAGTCTGCTATTCTCTGGCAGAGTACTCACCCGGGCTTGCCCAGCAATTGGGGCCAGGGGCGCACCGCATTTGGCGGCATTACCGCAGGACTCATCTATCACGCCCTGAATCAGGTAGTAGACAACGACCGTAGCATTCGCGCCTACCATGTTAATTTCATCGGCCCAGTCAGTTTTGACACGCCGTTTGAGCTGGTAGTTGAAGAACTGCGAACCGGCAGAAATATGTCGCAGTATCTGGGGAAACTGGTTCAAAACGACCGGGTTTGCGTGTGTGTACAAGCCTGCTTTGGTGTAGGACGTAAGTCTAAAATTCACGTCGACAAACTGCCTGAGCACAACATGGCTATCCCCAAAAAAGCCAAGTTTATTCCGCAAATCCCTAAGGTAACGCCAAATTTCTTCCGTCACTTTGAACTGGCGATTGAACAGGGACAGATCCCGTTTAGCTGGAGTAAACACAGTCACTATCACGGTTGGATGCGATTTAAACAACCACCGGCTACCTTTACGCCTACGCACCTGGTCACCATGATTGACTGCTGGCCGCCAGCCATTATCCAGCAATTGAAATTGCCTGCACCGGTGAGCACAGTAAGCTGGGATATTGAATTTGTGCAGCCATTGGAGGTAACCGAGGAAAACCCATGGTTTGGCTATCAGGTGGACACCAAACTCGCTGTTGATGGTTACGCCCACACCGAAGCGACCATCTGGGATGACAAACAACGCGTTGTCGCCCTGAGCCGTCAAACCATTGCGGTGTTCGATTAGTCTTTAACAGGCAAAAAAAAGCCCGGTTACTTACCTAACCGGGCTCTACACGTACTTCAACCACTATTCGTTAGTTGAAAGTATAACGCACACCGAGTGCATAACGTGTTCCGTACTGACGAGCAAACAAGAATTGCTCCTGATAACGACCATAACCCTGTTCCGTTTCATTCGTGATGTTTAATACATCCAGGAACATAGTCAGTGATTCGTTAATGTCATAATTTACGCTCATGTCCCAGATACCAAAGTCTTTAAAGAACTGAGGTGGTGCATCTGCTGAGCCCTGAGCCTGACCCACACCTAACAGGTAATCGTCACGCCAGGCATAAGTCAGTTTCACAGACAGGCCATCTTTCTCGTAGAAACCCTGTACGTTTGCTGAATCACCCAGACCGGTCAACGGCGCTTGTTGTGTCAGGCTGTCAACGTCAAATTCAACGTCACCTTCCACAAACGTAGCGTTCACACCAAAACCAAAGCCGCTTTCACCAAACAAGTGCTGAACCGCAACTTCGAAACCATCTACAGACTTAGAGTCGGTATTGGTTGGCTGGCTGATGTTCCATACGATCAACGGATCACTTGAATCCGGCTCAATCTGCCCATCGGCATTTCCGTGACCATTTGCCAGCATTTGATCAAAAATAGCGGTGCTGGTTGCCTGCTCACCACGCGCTTCAATATCAGCGATGGCTTGTAAGTAACGTGGTCCATTGTAGATGTCATGCAAACCTTCAATCGTGGTTTCCGTGATTGTGGTCTGAATAAAGTTATCTACGTCTTTCCTGAAGTACACGATGGACGCATAGCTCCCTTCGCCGTAGTAATAATCTAATGCGATATCCAGGTTAGTTGACTCAAATGGCAACAGGTTCGGGTTACCCTGACCACCGGTGCGGGCACCAGGTTTAGGGCTGCCGCTTAACGCTCTACCACCGGCCAGATTACCCAGCGGTGCACGAGCCATGCTCTTACCCCATGACAAACGCGCCATCAGCTCTTCAGTCAGCTCAACACGTAAATCAATGGCGGGTAACAACACATCGTGTTTACCATACTGCGTGAGGAAGTTGTCTGTGCCACCTTCTTCGTACTGCATGATCCACTCAGAAGCACTCACCCAGTTTACTTGTTTTTCAACACGCTGACGCACAGTACTGGTTACGTCGGTTTCTTCGTAACGTAAGCCTGCGATCAACTCTACCGGATAATCCTTAACATCGAAATCCCATTCCGTCTGGATATAGAAGCTGTTCGTCACTTCTTCTACGTAGCTCTCGCTGTCGATACCATCGAAGTAAGCATCCGGCACATAAACGTCTGCGCCCATGATATCTTCGGTCAGGTAAGCCATTTGACGCGCTACCGCTTCATTGAAGTCGTAGGTGTAGTAATAGTTTGGCATGAGCGCACTACCACCGCCGGCGAACGCATCCAGCAGGCCCGATGTATCATGACGGGTAAACATGCTGTCCGGGAAGATCTCGGTAAAGCTAGGGTTAAAGCCTGGGCCACCGCGCAATCCACTCCAGGCAGAATGCCCGCCCATGGTCTGCTCAGTGCGAGCTAAACCAAATTTCACCACTGCCATAGGAATATCAAAAGCAGAGTTAAACCACTCACCGTCGATTTGCAGCTGTTCAATGGTCGACTCACCGGGTGAATGAATGAACTGGCTGAAGTTGGAATCAATTTCACTTGGCATCAGCTCATTGGTGCCATTGCGCCAATTAATGTAGGCGTGCGGGATTTCACCCGTACGGTAATCATACACTTTGGAAATCAACTGGTCAGAACCAAGAATGATTTGACCATTGCTGCCCATGCCTTTGTCGGCACCGTTGTCGATTTCATTGTTGGAATCGTGATAGTCGAAGTTCAGCTTCAGGTCGTCATTTACCTGCCACTCAACGTTCAAACCAATCGAGCGAGCGTCAACTTCAGTAGTACCGCGGCTCGCCGTGAATGAGCCGTCGTTACCGCCGATATCGGCATAAAGCGCAGTGCCGTTTTCATCCAGCTCGTAGGCGTTGATGTTGCCGCCGAATTCGTTCCAGATACCCCAACCAATACTTTCCACACCAACCACTGAGTTAGTCACGGTGTAGTCTAGGGTGACTTTCACGTCTTCGGTAGGCGCATACTGCATGGTTAACTGTGCATTGGTACGCTCATTTTCAACGTCATCAATACCGTAGTTCATGTCTTTCGGGAAGAAATGGTTGCCAATGCGATCGCCATTTTCGTCAACGGCACGCGGGTCAATCACCAATGCATCATCCAGATCCGGCAAGTCTACGTTGGCCTGCCAGCCTTGAATATTGGCTTGCTGACGCTGGAAATCACGCTGGTAGTGGTTAAAGCTCAGTGACACACCAAATGTATCATCGTTAAAGGTGTTGCTGTACACCCCTGCGATTTCTGGTGTAACTGTGTCGCCCTTCTCTACCGACTCATCGTGACGGGCTTTTGCCATGAACGAGTAGCGTTCACCCGGCTGCGCCAGCGGCTTGGTGGTAACAATATTCACCGTCGCGCCCAGACCACCACTTGGATTCGCTACCGTAGAAGTCTTGTACACTTCGAGGGTTTTAACCCCTTCGGCCGACAGGTTTTCCAGGCTGTATGAACGGGTAAAACCGGTACCCGGCATTTGACGGCCGTTCAGCGTGATCAGGTTGAACTCAGGGCCAAAACCACGCACGGTAATCTGGCTACCTTCACCGTTGTTACGGCTAACGGTAACACCTGGGATTCGCATCAGTGATTCAGCGAGATTAGAATCCGGAAATTTACCCATTTCTTCTGCAGAAATGGCATCCATTACCCCTGGCGTGCTGCGTTTCAGGTCCATGGCACGTAATAAACTGCCGCGGATACCCTGTACTTCAATGACCTCAACCTGCGGCTCTGCCGCGTCATCCGCTTCTTGAGCCAGAACAGGCTGACCAGCAGCGCCCATCAGTAACGCTACAGATACCGCCAGACGACTTTTGTTAAATGTTGTGTAGTTCATAATTGCGATACTCACGAAAAATTCTTTACCTTGTCAGGTGCCCGCAGGCACCTGGCGTCACTGGCTTATTCAGCCACAATTTCAACGTTATCCAGACGGTACACCGCGCCGTTTCCGGTACCCCAGGCAGGGAATACCATGACAACGTCAAGGGCACTGATGTCCAGTCCTGCGTTAAACAGCGACTGCAAGGTAAAGGTGTAGGTTTGCCATTGGCCAACTTCTGGCGCGGCGCCTTCTACACTGTCAGTTAAGTTAAGCTCTACGGCGGTGGCAGCGTCGCCTGATTCAATTTTGAATAACCAGACTGAATCCGGATCGGCTGGTGCAGACACCACTTTCAGGTCAAAACGCACTACACCGGTTGCCAGTAAATTGGCTGCGTCGTAGTAAACACCGTCATCGGCAAGCAAGCCCATTACGGTTGGCGCTTCGCCAATGATGAACTGAGCAACAGCGCCTTTACTGTCGTCTTCATCAGTTTCAACCGTTGGTGTAGAGCCACCACAGCAATCCCAGATAGACCAGCCGTCTGCCGCAACATCAGCAAACAGCGTGATGCCATTAGCAGATTCAGCAGATGGGTCGTAAATTTTCGCGTTGTCTACGCGATAAACTGCCCCTTCACCGGTACCCCAGGCAGGGAAGATCATGATGACGTCAATCGCACTGACATCCAGGCCTGCCGCAGACAGGTCAGACAGTTTAAAGGTATAGGTTTGCCATTCGCCGGTTACTGGCGCTAAACCTTGCTGGCTTTCAGTAATAGGCAATTCAACCGCAGATGCTGCGTTGTCTGATTCCAGTTTGATTAACCAGGACGCATCCGGGCTTGAAGGTGCATCCACCACTTTCATTTCAAACTCAAACACACCGGTTTCCAGAATGCTGCTGGCGTCGAACGGCGTATCGCCACCGCCGTTTGCACCGCGAGTAATAAAGCCCATTACAGTGGGTGACGCACCAATGCTGAATTGTGCAACCAGGCCGTGCTCATCGTCATCCAGTTCTTCCGTTGGCATTGAGCCACCGCAGCAGTCCCACATTACCCAATTCGGGTTTTCGCCGTCGTCAAAGAACACCACTTCCGGACTTGGCGCGGTAATTTTCACATTGTCCATTTGATACACAGCACCTTCACCGGTACCCCAGGCAGGGAAAATCATCAACACGTCAATGGCCGACACATCAAGACCTGCATCTGCCAGTGATTGAAGGGTAAACACATAGGTTTGCCACTCGCCCGTTTGCGGCACAACACCATCACGGTTCGCCGCCAGTTCAATTTCTACGGCGCTGGAAGCGTTGTTACTTTCAACTTTGAACATCCACACTGAGTCTGGATTGCTCGGTGCAGAAACAATTTTCATATCAAATGAAATCACACCGCTTTCCAGCATCCCTGAGCCATCAAAAGGTGAAGCCTGCCCGTTTTCGTCAGTGATAAATTCACCACGGCTGATAAAACCGTTTACCGTAGGCTGAGCGCCAACGTAAAACTCGGTCACTGCGCCCATGTCAGGGTCGTCGACTACCATAGGCGTTGAGCCGCCACAGCAATCCCATGCAGGCCAGTTTGGATTGGGTTCATCATCAAAAATTGTCAGGTTTTGTACCACACCAGAAGAGGGTGGAGAGGGAATGGGTGCTTCACCTTCAACCAAAGCGTCATCCAGGCTTTCATAGCCTGGACGGACAGTTTCACAACCGCGGCCAGTGTCCGGATCAGAGGCACATTCATAGACACGCACGTAATCAATTACGTATTCCTGACCATTGGCAAACGCATCGGCATCAATACCCAGATTGTTTACGTTTTCCGGCCAGTCACCGCCCACAGCCAGGTTAAGTAACAAATGGAACTCCTGGTCGAATGGCGCAGTGTTCCAATAAGTGGATAATTCGCCCGTAATTTGATCGTAATATTCTGCGAACCAGCCGCGATGGCTCAAGCCCACAGCCTGCCCTTTTGAATCATAACGAACTTGTGACTGACGTTGTGTGGCATACAGATAGCCGTCCATATACCAGCGAATTTCGCCTTCCTGCCACTCAATGGCATAGGTGTGGAAATCGTCAGCAGGGTTTACACCGTCAGGTAAAGCATACGCTTTGCCTGAATTCACATTGTTTGGCCATTCGCGACCGTAGTGCAATGTTCCGTAAATATTCGACTCAACATTGCCGTCGGCATCGGCCACTTTCAGGTTTACCGCTTCCATAATGTCGATTTCGCCCGACTTCGGCCAACCGCCATACACATAGTCGGTAGGAAGCATCCAGAATGCAGGCCAGCTACCCTGCCCTGATGGCGGTTTGGCACGCATTTCAAAGCGGCCATATTTGAAGTCGCCTTTATAGCGGGTATTTAATCTGGCAGAGGTATAGGCTTTCTCGGCGCCTTCTTCTGCAGGCAGCGCCACAATGTGCAGCATGCCGTCAGCAAGGAATGAGTTTGCAGGATCGTCGGTGTAACATTGTTGTTCGTTGTTACCACCGCCTGCGCAGTTGACTTCGTGAGTCCACTTGTTGGTGTCGATAGCATTGCCATCAAATTCATCACTCCAGACTAACTGCCAATCACTCACCGGCTCGGATGGATCAACAACAGTAAAATCTGACTCAGTTTTGGCGCTTCCGCCGCATCCCATCATGGTTGCCGCTGTTACAGCAACAAATAAGCGGGAGAGTTGCGTGGTTGTGTTTTTCATTATTCAGCCCCGATAGAAACGGAATTTTTTGTAAATACAGAAACGGTAAAAACCGCCATGACCCTGTAAGCGCTTACACGAGCAAGAAGAAATACATGTAAGCGCTTACAAAGAATATTACATAAAATTGGGGAAGTAAAATTTTTTAACAAATATTTTACCGCATTAATTACGCGTGAATAATTTGTGAAATGTACTGAAGGTTGATAGCAGTGATTGATATGCACCACCGCTTGGGCGCTGTTTTAGCCCTTAGATAAAATACGACGAGAGCGCGTCATCGACGCCCTCTGCCCAGTCTAATAAAGCATAAATGCGCCTGGGTTAAACAGGCTGATCACACTCAAACACTGTAAATTCGTTATGTCGAGTGCGTCTTCCAAATCTTCGTGCTCGAACCCTAGCACTTCGTGAAGATGTGGCTTCAAATTGTTATAGCTCGGGTAAAGCTCCGGATTTACATTGTCCAGCGCTAACACATACGCGAGCTGGATCAACTGTTCATCCAACCCCTCAGCCGGCTCTGTTGTGTTGTGAATAGTTTCCAGAGGCTTATAAACGGCCTCAGGTATCCCCCACTCTTTTATCAGTGCGGCCGATAAATCGGCATAAGTAAATCCGCAAATAGCGGCTTGTAGCTCAGCGGGTTTCACTCTGGCGTTATAGGCCGTACAGCGCTGTGCTTCATTCGGATACACTGACACAATGACCAGTTCACCAATATTGTGTAGCAAGCCAGCTACAAACAGCCTTTCGGCCTCTTTGTGGCGCTTTCGTTCCGCCAGGTACTTAGCCAATAACCCACAGCTTACGCTTTGTTCCCAGAACCGGTCGAGGTCGATGATTTTCGCTTCAACGTCTTTAAACGCATGGGATATGCCGTAGGCCAGCGCTAAATCATAAGCCGCTCTGGTGCCTATGACCTGTAGCGCTTTACTGATCGTTTCTATTTTATTGGGGAATTTATACAACGCACTATTAGCCACTTTTAACAGTTGCGCAGTTAAACCCGGATCGAAGGCAATGATTTCACCAATATCGTCTATGCTGGCGGCGCTGTCATCCATACAAGCTTTTAAGCGTGTCACAGCATCGGGCAAAACAAAGATTTCACTTGCCTGACTAGCTAATTCACTGACACTTTTCATACGAATCCCTAATTCGAATTTGTGAAGTCAAACATGACGTGTAGCAGAAACGACGCCATTGTATGGATATAGTCCAATTTCACAAGCTACGCCAATATTTACGCCGAAAAATTAGCCTAAAATGGCGGTTTTCAGTTGCTTAGGGGATATCTGAGTTGAATTGCCTGCTTTTGGGCATTTGGCTGCTATGTCTTGTACCCACTGTGTAATTGTGTCATTGGCCGGACAAGGCACACTCAATTGCTTGCCAATTTGCGCAACAGCGCCGTTCAAATACTGAACTTCTGTGGTTTTTCCTGCCTGCAGATCCCACCACATTGAGGAACGAGCTGTCGGATCAATATCCAGCATTTTTGAGGCAATACGGCGAAACAGCCAGTTCGGCAACCGCAATAAACGTGGTATCCAGTGAGCTGGGACTTTCGTAAGCTGCGGCAGCTTTAGCTGTTGTGTTTTCGCCACCAATAACAGCTCATCCATTAGTGTAGCGATAATTGATCGGTAATGCCTATTTTGAAGCATATCCCTGATGGGAACATCAGCCAGAGCATTAACGGCATTAGCCAGGTTGAGTTGGAGCTTCGCCCAGCAATAAGCCTCCATATCTTGTGGCCAGAAAACAGGTAACAGGGTCGTACGATCACAACTGAGCCAACCGGGTTGCAAGTTGTCAGTTGAACCTGTTTCCAGAGCCAACACACCTTCTGTGGAGCGGCGAAGTTCAGAACACTCACTATTCCACACCACATTAAACCCCACAATGCCTTGTATTACGGTACAGTGCGGAAGGTGTGCCTTGACGCTTTCTACGCTACCTATGCCATTCTGACAACAAATCAGCGTGCAGCCATTGCCAAGTTTGCTCTGCAATTCTGCCAGTACTTCGTTCAGTGCCGTACACTTGACCGTTAGCCAAATAACCGCGTTTTCGAGCTGCTCCGGTAAATGCGTATGGATCTGTGCGGGCGTCGCCCGAAAAGAAGCTTTGGCTCCGGTATAGTCTGCAAGGGTGAAACCATTGATAAGGCGTTCATTCCACAAAGGTCGCCCCACAAACGCCACCTCATGACGTTGACTCAACACTCCGCCAAGGTAACTGCCAATCAGGCCACTGCCGTAGATCCAATGTACGCGACTTTTCACTCATACCCCGAGGTCATTTGATGCAATGACCACTATGCCATAGCCCTTTTGTCAAACCCAGTAAATCGATTCAGTCACAATCGACTGGCACGCTTATTATATGCATGCGGAGCGTGCTACACTTGCCGCCTCTGTAAGCAGGCAAACGTTAAAAAACATGGCAAAAACCGTATTGGTCATTGGTGCAGTATGGCCAGAGTCGAACTCTTCTGCAGCGGGACAGAATATGTCCGGGTTGTTGCGGGCTTTTCATCAGCACAATTTTTCTATCGTATTTGCCTCAGCCGCCGCCGACAGCCTGCACGCCGATGATGTAAGCGAATACGACGTTACCAATGTTCCTATTAGCATTAACGACAACGCGTTTGATGACATGATAAGTGTACTGCAACCCGACGTTGTGGTGTTCGACCGGTACATGACGGAAGAACAATTCTCCTGGCGTGTGCGCAAGCACTGCCCTCAGGCGTTGCACCTGCTAAACACCGAAGATCTGCACAGTTTACGCTATGCCCGCCACGATGCGGTAAAGCGCACAGGCTCTGCAGATAACGTCGAACTGAACAATGCGCTGGCACATCGGGAGATCGCGGCAATACTGCGCAGCGATATTAGCCTTGTCATTTCTTCCTATGAATATGCGTTACTGGTAAACACCTATCAGGTGCCCGCACAGCAACTTATTTTGCTACCGCTTCAGCCGCCAGTTAATAAAGATAATAAAGAATCAGTGAAGTTGGATTTTGCGCAGCGCCAACACTTCATGACGGTCGGCAATTTCCGGCATGCCCCGAATTGGGACAGCGTACTGCAGCTGCATCAACATATCTGGCCCGCTATCCGTAAGCAATTACCCCATGCCGAGCTGCACATTTATGGCGCCTACCCCCCTAAAAAAGCCACGGCGCTGCACAATCCCAAGTCGGGCTTTCTGGTAAAAGGCTGGGTTAATGATGTCGATCTGGTTATGGCGCAAAGCAGAGTTTGTATAGCCCCGTTGCGTTTTGGTGCAGGCGTGAAAGGCAAACTGTTGACGGCTTTATTGCATCAAACGCCGTCGGTAACAACGCCAATTGGTGCTGAAGGCATTGCCACACATGAAAACTGGCCAGGCGCAGTGGAATCAGAGTACGGTGCTTTTGTTCGGGCCGCTGTGGAATTGTACACCAATGAATCGCGCTGGCAGCAGGCAAGCAACCGGTGCCCGGCGCTTTTCAGTGACTACAAAACGTCAGTAATTAATGGCAATACTGCGCTGTTTGCGCAAATAGAACTGGCTTGTAACGATATCGCAGCCTATCGCGCGCCACTGCTGCAACAAGGCATGGTCTGGCACCACAGTTTGCGAAGCACGCAGTTTATGTCGCAGTGGATCGAAGCGAAGAACCGCTTGTGACCCGCACAAGCCCTAAGACTGAATACGCGCCACCACGTCTTTAATGCCGTTTGCTCGAGATTGACTCAAATAACGATCCAGCCCGATAGCAGAAAAATAAGCATGAAAATCAAACTGGCGCAGGTCGTCAGGTGACAGCGTATTCACCTTTTCCTGGATGATCGCCAACACGCCGCGAATGATTTTGCTGTCTGACCACGCCAACATGGAACACGTTGGCAAGGTATCGTCAGACAACGTCAGCCAAACCCGGCTCTGACACCCCTTCACCTCGTTGTCATCGTTACGCCTTTCAACGGGCAGAACAGCCAACAGCTTTCCGGCTAACATAAGCTGCCGCAACATATTGTCCCACCCTTTGGCGAGAGCGAGTTGCTGGGCAAGCGGTAGCGATTTATTCGTCATCGAGTTGTTCACGCAGCTCATCCGGCCCCGTTACAATACCCTCGCGCAAAGTACCTGCCGGAAACAGAACCAGCGCCACGTTGTTCTTTTTAAGACCAGGCAACCAGGTGCTGGTAAACTCGTCCATTGCAATCGCCTGGGGCTGACTGTCGGGTAAGTCTTTTCGCTGCCAGCTGGCTACGCTTTCTTCATCGGGCCACAGTGGCAGACAGGTTTGTAATTCCAGCTCGACCATAACCCAGCCTTCTTTACCCATTAAACCCCAAATCTGGCCGGTTTCCTGGATTTTCTCAACCAGATACTCTGCGCGCTCGCGCGCTGGCAACTCACTTTTTTGTTGTTCAGTCACGTTTGTGTTCCACCGTCAAAATTGCGCGCAGTATAGCACACGCGGCATCGTGGAAAAGGCCACCAGCCGTGACTTTTTGCCTGTCTTCCGTGACGATAATGGTTGTGAGTAACGCGAATGGGGCGAATTGCGGATTTCAGCCATAAAGGCGGTTATACCCCGAAAGGCTTTCTGATAAACTTCGCCTATATCGATTCACAGCAGTTAGCAAAACTATGAAAGTCATTTCTTTTAATATCAATGGTATCCGTGCTCGCCTTCATCAACTCAGCGCGCTGATAGAGAAACACCAGCCCGACGTGATTGGGTTGCAAGAAATCAAAGTAGACAACCCGCAATTTCCGGTAAAAGACATTGAGGCCATGGGTTACCAGGTGTTTTACCACGGCCAGAAAAGCCACTATGGTGTCGCTTTTATGGTGAAACAAACGCCAAAGCACGTACAGTACGGATTTCCCACTGATGACGACGATGCACAGCGTCGTATGATCATGATCACTGTTGAAAACGACGCGGGAGAACCGGTTACCATCTTAAACGGCTACTTCCCGCAAGGCGAGAATCGCAGTCATGAAACCAAATTCCCTGCCAAACAAAAGTTCTACAAAGACCTGATGGGATATTTAACAGAACATCACACGCCAGATGACAATGTGATCATAATGGGCGACATGAATATCTCGCACACCGACAACGACATTGGTATTGGTGAAGACAACCGCAAACGCTGGCTACGTACCGGCAAGTGCAGCTTCCTGCCAGAAGAGCGCGAATGGTTAAACACGCTGCTGGACTGGGGTTTACACGACAGTTTCCGTGCACAAAACCCGGATTGCAATGAGCAATTCAGCTGGTTTGATTACCGCTCAAAGGGCTTTAACGATAACCGCGGACTGCGTATCGATCTGATTCTGGGCACACAGAGTATGCATAATAAACTGGCAGAAACCGGCATCGATTATGAATTACGCGGTATTGAGAAACCTTCGGATCACGCCCCTATCTGGGCGACGTACAAGGGTTAAACCATGACCACACTTCAATTAGTGGGGTTAGTCGGTTTTGTGCTGTTGCTGGCTTACATAGTCAGGCACATTGACTGGCAAGCACTGGTCGCCAATAAACAGAAGCAGCACATGTTATTTGGCTGTGCTGCCGCGGTATTTTTCCTGTGGGTGTTTCGCGCCAGTGTGCCCGGAGGCCCGAGCCCCAGTGTTCACTTCATGTGGCTGGTAGCCCTAGCCTTAATTCTGGGCTTCCGGTTTTCCATTATTGCCGCCACACTGGCACTGCTGGGCGTGACCATTGTTGGCAAGGAAAGCTGGGCAATGCTGGGCGTAAATGGTTTGCTGGGCGTCGCTGCGCCTATCGCCTTTGGTTACCTGATTTTTATGCTGGCATTCCACAAATTGCCGCGCAATCTGTTTATCTACATTTTTATGTGTGCCTTTCTGCCCGGGGCATTGGCAATCGCGCTAAAGATTGCTCTGATGAGTGGATATTATGTTATGGATGACGTATACACCTGGAGTACAGTCAAAGACAGCTACCTTATTTTGATCCCGCTGCTTTTATTTCCGGAAGGCATGCTTAACGGCATGACCATGACCATCCTGATCATTTATTTTCCGGGTCTGGCTTACACATTCCACGACAAATTCTACATTGACGGTAAGTAATTTCGAGGGTAAAGAACAATGCTGTTCTTTACCCAACTATTACGTCTGTTGACGCAACCCTTCCCTCTGCAGTCACTCCAAAGTGCATAACTTAACAGAGGATATGCACCATGAGCCCATTTCGCATTTTACTATCGGCCATCACATCAACATTGATTGTCACCAGTTGCGCCAGCCAGCCTGAGCGGCCTGTAACGCCCCCCGACTACTTTCATACCAATATTTCTGTGGAGGGCGCTAAACGATTCAGTTTTAGCATAGCGGTTATGGCAGGAAACAAGGGCAAGGACAGCCGGGTCAAACTCAATGGTGGGCCAATGCCCAAAATGGGTAAAACACCGCCAGACGGTAAAGGTCCGCATACAGACCCCACTAGCAAGCTCTATGAACATCTGGAAGCCAAACTCAGCGAAACCGGTTACTGCCGTGAAGGTTACACCGAAATCGACACCTACCAAACCGAAGGCCGATTAAACCTCATTGGCGAATGCAACGAGACAGCCACGGAACAGGACCGGGTGTTTTTTGTAAATCGGTATGGGTATTAGTATTTTAGGTATGCGCTTCCCCATTCTGAGAATGGGGAGCAACTTATACTACAGGGAAAGACAAACTTACCACTAATCCATTCGGCGCGTTCAGGGCAAATTGGATTGTGCCGTTGTTTAATCTTACCGCTTCTGCCGCAATGGCTAGTCCTAAACCGAGTCCGCCGGTTTCACCCTGCCTTGCGCTGTCGGTACGGTAAAACGCTTTTGTCAGACAGGCCAGTTCGTCGCTCTCAACCCCCGGTCCGTCATCACTAATGCGAATAACAACCCGTTGGTCAGTACGCTCACAGGTGAGAGACACCGAGGAGTTTGCATATTTAAACGCGTTGCGCACCACGTTCTCTATAGCGGTAAGCATGGGCTCCTCATACACGTCAATAGACGCATCTATCAATGTGTGATGCCAGGCAATGTTCGACGCTTTAGCTTCAAATGCTGCGTCTTCACACAAATCGGTAAGTAAAGCTTCCAACGTAAAACGCTGACGTCCTTGTTGAATAGCTCTGGCTTCCATTGTGGTTAAATCGGATAGCCGCTGAATATGCAGGTTCAGCAGTTCACTTTCTTTTTCAGCACGCTCCAACAAAGGCGCAATGCTGGTATCGGTACTCTTTTTCCTCAACAAGGCCAGCGTCATCTGTAACCGGGTGAGCGGTGTGCGCAACTCGTGAGATATATCGGCGCTTTGGCGCTTTTGGTTTTGGATCAGTGCGGCAATGCGTGCCGTCATGTCATTAAACTGCGCAAACAACCTGGCAAACTGCGTATTGGCGGCGTACTGACGATCAGGACTGGCAGGCGATTCTGTGTCAATTTTATGCTGAAGTTGCCCCTGCCCCACGGCATTGAATGCCTGACCGAGCCGGGTTAAAGGTCTGGCGATAGAGCGCACTAACAACCAACTCATCACACTGGTAACAACCAGAAACACTGCCAGCATGCCCCAAACCGGAAACATGCGGAATAAATCTGATGGGCGGGGACGCTCTGGTCGCCACAGAATTAACTTCCAATCAGCATTGCTGGTTAATGTCACAGGGCCTATCAGCTTCGTCCACTCCAGATTAATGTGACGCGGATGGTCGCTCTGCATAAAATACCAGAACCGCTTGCTTTCAAAGCGCTCCAACAGGTGTTCGCGTACCGGTGAACTGGCCATTACCAATTTCAGATCATTGTCTACAATCATCATCTGATAAGGAAAGTTGCGGTCCAGCAGATTCAGTCTTCTGGTATTTAAGCGCTCAGGATCCTGATGACGGGACAAATGTTTATCTACCCTTTCAGCCACAGAGGTCAACAGACGACGCTCTTTACTGTTTAAATGATCGTCATCATCTAACTGCTGTAATATGAAAGCGGGTATGGCTATCGACAGCAGGCACACCAATAGGGTCAGCCAGAACCACCCAAGCACTTTCACATTAAAACTACGAATAGGATTAATCACCCTGCGAATACTCCGTAACCACGGCCTCGCTGGCTTTTGATTTCACACGCAGAACCAACCGCCTGTAATTTCTTGCGCAAATTACTCACATGCGTATCAATACTGCGGTCGAACGCCTGCAGCTTGCGGCCCAGGCATTGTTCCGATAACGTCTCTTTGCTGATCAGTTCGCCCGGCGACTGGCAACAGAGTTTAAGTAGCGCATACTCACTGCCGGTAAGCTCCAGCACTTCGCCTTTGCACTGCACTTCCATTTTGCTCAGATCGAGGGTTAAGTCTCCCAGCGAGAGTTGATTTGATAACGCCGGAGAATCTGACGCTTTGTCTCTGGTTCGGCGGGTAATAGCACGAATACGAGCCAGCAGTTCGCGATCATTGAATGGCTTTGCTAGATAATCGTCGGCGCCCAGTTCCAGACCCAGTACTTTATCGAGATCATCCCCTCGGGCTGTCAGCATTAATACCGGCAATTCACTTTGCTGACGCAGGCTTTTCAGCACGTCCAGGCCGTTGAGTTTCGGCAACATAACATCTAACAACACCAGTTCAATATCTGGCAACGACAGCGCTGCCGCCAGGCCAGATTCACCGTCGGCCCGGTGTACTACGTCATAACCCGACAAGCTCAAAAATTCGCTTAATAGTTCCGCCAGGCCTTTGTCGTCTTCGATGAGTAAGATTGTCATGGTACTGCTACATTAGTTAATACAGGGTAATAATGCCTGACTTTTCATAGGTTCACACCACATTTGCACTTCTTAACGTTCCTTGGCATTTAATCCGTTAATCTTGTAATCGTCCTCATTAAGAGGGAACACCATTAACAGGAGAACATGATGAAACGTTCACTAAAACAACTTGGCCTGGCAACGTTTGCCGTATTTATCATTGGCGCAGGCGTAAGCGGTGTTGCCCTGGCGAACAACGCCAAAGAAGGCAAAGAACCGCCACTCATGCCACCTCAGTTGCACCGTGCACTGGGTGATATGGAACTCACTGACGCTCAAAAAGAGCAACTGCAAGCGTTACGTGAAAAACAAAAAGCGTTAAAAGACGAATTCTGGGCTGTTTTCACCGATGAACAGAAAACGGCGATGTTGGAAAAAATCATGCGTCATCAGCGCGACGACCGCAAAGGCGGAAAGCACCGCGACCACAAAAAAGGGAAACGAGGTGATCGCCCGGACCGCGGAGAGCGCCGAGGTGAAGTGCCAGAAGCGGATGATGTATCAGGTATGCCGCAGTAACCCATTTCTTCATAGGTGCAACCAACCTTTGCCGCGCAATCGCGCGGCTTTTTTACGCATTTAATTGGCAATGACAAAGCGCTGGACAATGGCATTGCCGTCTTGCAATTCGCTGTGCAACACGCCGCCATTGGCCGTGATCATACCAGCGGATGGTCCATTGCCTTTGTAGCAATGCACGTGAACATCGGTAATGCCCCGCTCTCGGGCTTTAACCAGTGTGTTGGCGAGCAACCATTTACCCAGCCCTTTGCGTCGGAAAGAGGGACGAATTCCCAGCCCGATATGTCCACCAGCATGACGTAGCGCTGGTGTCAGTTCATGTCTCAAGTTTGAAACACCGAGCAGTGAATCGCCTTCAACCAGCCAATAGGTTGAACTGGCAATAAACCCCTCAGGCAAGTCGATTCCCAACTCGAAGCTTTTCAGCTTTGTTAACAATGCAGGAAAATCGTGGTGAGGAAAGTCCATAGGAAAAGGGTAACGTTCTTCGTCGCCCAACTCCTCGATGTAACCTTTGTAACTCGACTCAAACCGGGCGTGCGGCGCAACCAGCTCCAGTGTTGACTCACTTTTCATCCGCAGGCTTTTCCGGCAAATCGTTACACAGCTGGCAATACACATTGCGTTTGAAATTGTAAGCACGGGTAACGGCAAAAATCGCCAGCGTAATACATGCCCAGGTAATGGCAAACATCATCGCATCGTTCAGGCTATGGCCTTTGATGTACTGTGTGAAGGTAAATAACGTGAACAGTAGCGGCAGTGCCACGGCGTATTGTTTTAACCATTTTTTAATTGGCATGATAGTCCCTTTTTATTGCGCAGATTTACGCTGTTTTTCCATTAACCAGCGGTCGAGCGCATTGCCGAACGCTTGCTTTTCACTTGAGCCCAACGGCGGCGGCCCCTTAGTTTGCACACCACTGCTGCGCAGTGTGTCCATAAAATCACGCATATTCAGTCGCGATTTAATGTTTTCCTTCGTGTACATTTCACCACGCGCGTTTAGTGCCAGCGCGCCTTTTGTAATCACTTCATCGGCCAGTGGAATATCACTGGTAATAACCAGATCCCCGGCTTCACAGCGCTGAACAATTTCGTTGTCGGCTACGTCGAATCCCTTCTCAACCTGCACACTACTTACGTACTTCGAAGGCGGTGTTTTCACATACTGGTTAGCCACTAAACATACGTGCGTTTGTGTTCGATTCGCCGCCCTGAACAGCATTTCTTTAATCACGACCGGACACGCATCGGCATCCACCCAAATTTTCATATTCGATTCCTGTTAGGCGGTAATATCACCTTAATCATTGTTTCTCATGCTAAAACGAATCCCGCTAAATTACTACGCTTTAACGCATAACCCATGTGACTGATAAGTTAATTGTTGACTTTATGGCGTTCCTTATATAGAACGTTCGATATATAGAACAGCAAAGTGATGCTATGGACCAATCAACATTAAACACGCTCGGTCGCCACCTGCAGGCAATGCGACAAGCCAAGGGGCTGTCTTTGTCGCAATTGGCCGCAGGTGCCGGGATTGCCAAATCCAATTTATCGAGATTAGAACAAGGGAATGGCAATCCCACGCTGGACACAATCTGGCGACTGGCTATGCAGCTAAATGTGCCTTTCGGGGCTCTGGTTCATCCATTGAGCGGCAGCGTTGGCGAAGCCGGTGTTGAGGTAAAACTGATCGATCAGGGCAAAGATAAGCCCAATGTCGATGCTTACTGGATGTCGATTGCACCGGGCACACATCGACAGGCAGAGGCTCACGCAACCGGCACTCAGGAAACCATTACTCTGATTAGCGGCAGCCTTGAAGCGGGATTACTCGATGAAGCTACGTGTTTGTCGCCCGGTCAAAGCGTGACATTTGCTGCCGACAAACCACACGTTTACCAAACCGGTAAAGACTGGGCGACGTGTCTGATCACCATTGTTTATACGGGAAACACTTAACATGGCTACATCTTTGAAAGCCAAAACATCAAGGGGGTGGCAGCGCGGACTGCTCGACGCCCTCCCCTTACTCGGTGGTTACATTCCGGTTGCTATTTCTTTTGGGCTCATTGCGTCACAGGCAGGATTCAGCGCACTGGAAGCCACGTTGATTTCGCTGTTTATTTATGCCGGCGCATCCCAATTTCTACTGGTCGCAATGGTAGCGTCTGGTGCGCCGTTGTGGCTGGCCGTCAGCATGACGATGCTGGTAAATGTTCGCCACGTTGTATATGCCCCTAATCTGGTGCCTTTTCTTTCACAAAGCCGGGCATGGCCGTGGTTAATGCACGGACTCACGGATCAGATTTTCGCTCTGGCACACACGCGATTAGCCGAATTGAACGACGAGGACAAAGTAAGCTGGTACACAGCAGCGTCTCTGCTTGCCTGGGCTAGCTGGGTGCTGGGTACCACGCTTGGCGCCATTACAGGCGATACGCTAACCCAACAATGGCCATTAATGGATGCCGTTATGCCCTTTGCGCTGCCCGCTTTGTTTATTGTGTTATTGGCACCGCGATTTTCAGACAAACAGTGGTTTTATACCCTGAGCGTTACAATGGTATCGGCCATGTTGCTTGCCATGACCGCTTTTCAACATGCGGCGATTCCCCTGGCTGCCCTATCGGGCGGCATGACTTTCTATTTGCTTAACAGACCCCACAATAAACCGGAGCAAGAACATGCAAACTGACATATGGATTGCCATCATTGTTGCCGCCTTGGGGACGTTTGCTATGCGGGCGTTACCACTTATGTGGACGCAGCGGCATTTCAACAAACACAAAGCCAACAATACAGAAGCGCAGTTGCCTACCTGGATAGGTGTATTGGGACCACTGATGATTGCTGCGATGCTCGGCGTGTCACTGATCCCCAAAGAAACCAGCATGGCAGGCTGGCTGGCAACGGTTGCCGGCACGCTCTTAACCGTGCTGATTTGGCGTAAAACCAGAACGCTGGGACTACCGGTGCTGGCAGGTGTACTGGCTTTTGGTGGTGTTTACGCCGTACTCGCGTGATGTTTTGCGATTGTGCAGCCTGTTCTGGATGCCGGGCTCTATAAGCGTTAGAAAGCTAATTGGCGCTCAAACAAGCTCAGGCACCGGCACACACGTTAGCACTTCAACGTATAGTGATCGAATTGGGTAATTTTGTTGTATCCCTTCCGCTTATAAAGGCGCTGTGCAGTTTCATTGTCGACGGCCGTAGCCAGTTTTACCATTGCAGCATGGTTTTCTGATGCGAACGCCGCCACTTCATTGAGCAGCGCTTCGCCAACGCCCTGACCGCGACAATCCAGTGAGACGAATAAATCGTTTAAAATGTAGATCGGGCGCATGGAAACACTGCTAAACGAAGGAAATAACTGGGCAAACCCGGCCGCACAACCCGTTTCGGTAACTGCGAGTAAAATCGTCGAATCGCCCAGCTCCATACGCGCAGAGATAAACTCCGTAGCGGCCGCCCTGTCACTCGGTTGCCCGTAAAATTGCCGGTACTGATCGAACAAATCCGATATATCACCTAAGTGAGCCTTGTTGGCCACAACTATATTGAAATCCATTTACAACTCCGCTCTGATCTATGTCTGCTCAAATCATATCATTGTGGTAGCGAAGATAGGCAAACTTCACAGCAGATAAAAATGCCAGTCTATGAGGGTTATTCGATTAACCCCTGGCGAATCAACTCCGACCGAATAGCAGAATGAGTGCGCCCGAGCGCTTTAGCAATGTCACCGATAGTCTCATTGTTGGAAAAGCGTTTAGCTACTTCTTCTCGTGTTTCGTCTGTCCATGGAAGGCCTGCATTGAGTGGTACGCCTTTATCAAGATTTGCCTGTTGCTTTTCTTCCAATGTCATTTTAGGCCTGGGCAAACTATGCTCGACGCTCGATATTCGCTCCAGGGCATAAAACAAAGCACGGATCACCTGCGGCTGATTGTAGGTTGAGCTGGGTTCATACGGCTCGCCGGTGATGGGATCAATGCCGCTCGCGAGTGCTTTAAGCGTCGAGATATGTTCCTGATACATGATATTCATCCGAATCCTTGCTGAAAATTAATACACTCAAATTAACACACAATCGCAGGGCAAAAAGCTGGTCAAACGTCGGGGTTTACTGCAGCAAAATACAGCAAGCGAACTCGCCTTTTGGTTGGCAAAAAATTTTTGCGCTGAAGACAAAAAATCTGATTCAGAATTACTTAAAAATTGCTTGCGCGGAATTGGATTTAGCCTAATATGCGCGCAACTTGCTGATAGCCAATCAGTGTCTGGGCTCCCCTCGAGCGCCGGCGAGTAACTATTCAGAATGAAACCGGCTGTATTAACGAATAATGCAGTACTCGTCGAATACACAAGCTATGTTATGTAGCGCTAAGAGGACCCTAATGGCCCCAGAATATCTTGAAATTGTACCTGCGACGCCTGTTGTATCAGAGCGAAATGACAACCTGGCAGAAGCTGAGCGCATTCGTCGCTTAGTGGCATTGCACGGTTCGCCACTGCTGATCCTTGATTGTGAAGCTGTTCGCCGCCAATACCATGCCTTACAGGCAGCGTTACCGGGTGTTGACCTGCATTATGCAATTAAGCCACTGCCACATGCGTCAGTGATTGCTACGCTGCGAGATGAAGGCGCTTATTTCGATCTGGCCACCAATGGTGAAGTCGACATGGTTGCCGAAGCGGGTGTAGACCCAATTCGCACCATCCATACGCACCCAATTAAGCGCGATAGCGATATTCGTTATGCTATGGAATATGGCTGCAACACGTTTGTGTTCGACAACCCGGATGAGCTGAAAAAATTCATCCCTTATGCCGGTAAAGTCAATCTATTGCTACGACTGAGTTTCCGCAGTCCGGACGCAAAAATCGACCTGTCGAAAAAGTTTGGCTGTAGCCCGGATGCCGCAATGTCGCTGTTACAACAAGCCGCTGACCTGGGGATCCGCGTAAAAGGTGTGTCGTTCCACGTAGGATCACAGGCATTGGAGCCTACCAAGCACGTTGAAGCAATTAAAGCCTGTGCCCTGCTAATACAACAGGCCCGCGCTGAAGGCTTACCTGCGTTAGAAGTGGTGGACATTGGCGGTGGTTTCCCGGTGGATTATATCGACCAGGTACAGCCTATCGACACGTTTTGTGCGCCGATACGCGCTGCATTAGCAACATTGCCAGCCGGTACTCGTCTGGTGGCAGAACCGGGCAGATTCATTGCTGCACCGGCTATGACAGCGGTATCGAGTGTAATGGGCAAAGCAATGCGTGATGGCCGTTGGTGGTATTATCTGGACGATGGCGTTTACGGCTCTTACAGCGGCCGTATTTTCGACTACAACCACTACCCTATCGACAGTCTGGACTTTTTTGGTGAACGCAGCCCGAGTGTGCTGGCAGGCCCGACATGTGACAGCGTCGATGTTATTGAAGATGACATCATGTTACCTGAGTTGGATTGTGGTGCGTTGATTGTCGGCCGCATGATGGGCGCTTACACGTCTGCTACGGCAACTGATTTTAACTTCTTCAAAAAAGCGGAAATCGTAGTCATCAACGAGCACGTTGCTGAAGAATGCGATGTGGTGCCGTTAACAGCCTGATCGAAAATGCGTAAACCGGTCAAATGATGAAAAGCATCCATTGACCGTTAATATACTGACATGCGTTCTGAGTGGCAGGGTTATATCCCATATAGCACTGCCACTTTACTCTACTCAGGGTTGCGGTTATTGTCAGGCGAAGTCACAGACAAACGCCTCAGGTAATCACGCCCTGTAAGGCCATAACTCACAAAAATTACGCCTACCGATACACATATCACACCCTGGACCCAGGAAAACGTACCTGAATAAACGGCATGCACCTGGCTGATTAGCATCAATAGTCCCAGGATCAGCCCTATCGCCCTCATCACAGTCATTTTTGTATTTCCTTTGTTTAGCCTCGCGAAAAGAGTATCACCGGTAACATTGGCCACATCATGAGCAAATCCAAATACCGGGTCCAGGTAGATTGTAAGCTTGTCACGCCATTTAGCGCGTTACTTACTACCGTTCCCTGCGCTACACCGCGCAACAGTGAATCTTCATACACAACATACAAGTGACCGGCATCGTCATAAAAAATAGCAATTCGCTGTTCACCAAAATCCGCGTTTGAAACATCAACCTGTTGCAGTGTGAGAGTCAACGGCTCGGTCAGCGCAGTAAATTGTTGCTGGTACATCACACCATGCCGTTTCTCACTGGTGTATATATGGATCAGATCCGGCGAGATAAGATCAGACACATCACCATGACTGGTTAAGCCCCACGTAACCTGAAATGTAGCCTGCTCGCTTAAATAGGGATACAGCAAGCAATTGTTGGACTTGTCCCAGGCAAGCACGCTACAAGGAATAGCGACAGACAGTACCGCAAGGGCTTTATAAGTCATTGACCAGGGCCAGATGATAACCAACAGCCCTAAAGCAAACGGAATTGCCCAGAAAAACCCTGACCAGCCACGATTAATACTGCCGCCCAAAATAAACAATGCACAAACAATAAAACCAATTAGCCGTAATGCAACAACTGCTGTCATTGATGAAATGTCCGTCCCTGGTATGTGAAAATTGCAACGTCGTTTTACGTTGCTACGAAATGCAGACTAACTCAGCGCTCCTGATTTGGGAAGGCCCGATGATATATGCAGGTACCGCAGTTCTTGCAGGACAAAGTAACGGAGAGTCGGTAATCCACACATTGAAAAAAGAATCCGTAGACCAGTTTGCCAACCCGGTAAAACGTAAGTACAAACGCCGTTGAAACCATAAAACCAACGCTGTAAACGTTGAGCTGGATAAGCGCGATATCTACGACCAACTCGGCGAGTAACACTGCAACCACTTTGTGTTGCCGCTCTGCTACTGCAACTCCCAAGGTCACAAAAGCCACGGTGAAAGCGAGAAATGATGAAGCCTCCAGTAAATAAGCGGCCACCCATACTGGGAACGTAAGCACTGCACTCAGTAAACAAAACCCTATGGCATCCACTGCTGACATCCACATTGACACTCGCGGCAACGCATAGGCATCACAATGCCTGAATGCACGATGTGCATAAATCCAGGAAAAGCACTTTTTACTTAACAATGTGATCAATTTACGCATACTTTTGTTGTGTTAGTGTTTGGGGTCGAGTCGTATTTTGACACACTATACCAATGTGTTCTTTTGAACAAACCAAACGAAACGAGTTTACGTTTACAATCACGGGCTAGCTGTTCGCGCTACTTAACAATTCGCTTTGCGCGCGGATTCCACACAACCCGCCTCTGTCTGGCCACCACATGACATGCAAGTAAGGCATTAACCCCGTTTGGGGAGCAGCAACAAAGGCCCCCACAGCCATATCGTCAGTAACGGTATAATCCAGCGGAATTGACACTTCACTGAGTTTGAACCCACCCTCAAGCTTGCGGGTATAGGCCAGCGTTACCTCAAGACGGGTTAACCCCGACAATGACGCTGGCAGAGTAAAGCTGTACTCATGCTTTCCGGTTTCTTTTGAGATCTTAACTTGACGGTCATACTGCGCACCATGTTCAGGTATCATGCAGGCATTGGCAGTGTTAACACAGGCAAAGATGCCTAACATTGCGAACCACTTCATCGCTTCGATAAACTGTTCAAACACCGTCATTCGGCTTTAGTACCAGGGCGTTGCAGCTTCATTTCCAGCATAGAAGGCTGAAAACCCACTTTTTCATATGCATTGATTGCGGCGCGGTTGTCGGCATAGACATCCATATAAAAATCAAACACCTGCTTTGATTCTGCCCACGCCATTAGCGTGTCGATAATCTGCTTATTCAACCCCATTCCGCGGTATGCAGGCGCAACATACATAAACCCCAGATAGCCGTGAACATT
>NZ_CFIDRX010000031.1:0-30582 GCF_984433645.1 Marisediminitalea sp. | reverse complement strand
CTAAGTTATTATCTCAACAGCGACAATAAGATAGCTGAAAAGGCGCTAACTTTACTGGCTGGAGACGAAGATGGGTTAGGCAGAGCCTATATTTGGAATACGTTTAGATTAAATTCAGAGGGGCAGTATTATCACGGTGGTGGAACTTTCGGCACGTCAGCCTGGATATCCATTTATCCCAAAGAAGGACTAGGTATATTCCTCGTTACACCCTATGTATCTGAAACCGCACAAGAGCAGCTAAATATAACGGCCAATACAATCATCGAAAAATATCGTCAGAAGTGAACTAGTACAGCTTAATCAGTTGATGTTGCTCCAATGATATCCAACAAATTTTCGTTGCTCACTGTTTGTTCAAAGCGGCGGACTTTCACCTTATTTTCACCCGACTTGGTTTATTGTTGACTGCATACCATTTTTTAACTGAATGGCACTCGCCTCGAAATAACGCCCTATGCTAACTAAAAGCTATTTAACAGACCGCCTTATTCACTGGGTATCCGCTATTTTGCTGATATTTATGCTCATGAACCTTTCCACGCAACTTCATAATATAAATTGGGACATTAAAGGCCAGTTGCTGCATCGTCAGGATGCCGTCGAAGCGCATGCTGAGGTTGGTCTGTTACTTATCGCCCTCACTATCGCAAGGTTATTGTTTACCTGGTTAAATAAAGCCAAATTAAAACGAATGGCACCGCGATCAAAAAAGCATGCGCTAATGATCAAAGGTACACATATTGCTCTCTATGTCTGCCTGATTGGTCTGGCAATTACCGGATTAGCCATGATTAACCATTACGAAATCCCGTTAACGGTACTTGGCGTTGAACTGCCACCAGAAATAGTCGCCTTCTATGATTTTTTCCCCAAGGTTCACCAAATTCATATGTTACTCAAACAGGCAATTTGGTGGCTACTGGGTATCCATATTGTCGGCGTGGTAATGGCCAGACGCTAAAAGCCGACTTAGCAGCAATAGACTTTATTACTCTCCTACAAGTGGTTTGGCTTTGCACAATGCCACGTGTTACGGTGACTGTTTTTCAGGATCGCACATCCATGATATCAGCTGCACAGGACGCATTATGAATAATAAAAAAGTTGCCATTATTACCGGGAGTGGTCGAGGTATTGGTGCGGCAACAGCAAAGCTGTTTGCCACGAACGGATATGCCGTGTGCGTCAATTACAAGTCGAATGCTAGTGCCGCCAATGCGGTGGCAGAAGAGATCAAGGCTTCAGGTGGCACGTGTATAGCGGTTCAGGCTGACGTTTCGCAAGAAGATGATGTTACCCGGTTGTTCGATACTGTTGACCATCAACTCGGTGTCGTTTCTGTTCTGGTGAACAATGCGGGCATACTAAGACAACAAATGCGCCTGGAGGACATGAGCGCAGACAGAATAAATGCCATCCTCATGAATAACGTTACCGGGTATTTTCTGTGTTGTCGTGAAGCTGTGAAGCGGATGTCTACGCGCCATGGCGGAGTAGGGGGCGTTATCGTCAACGTGTCTTCCGGCGCTGCCCGCACTGGCTCTCCCAATGAATACATTGATTACGCTGCATCAAAAGGCGCTATTGATACCTTAACAAAAGGGTTGTCTGTTGAAGTAGCAGCAGAAAACATCAGAGTGAATTGTGTTCGGCCGGGGTTGATTCATACCGATATGCACGCAGACGGCGGCGAGCCAGAACGCGTAGAAAGACTAAAAAGCAAAATTCCAATGCAGCGTGGTGGCCAGCCTATCGAAGTCGCAGAAGCAATATACTGGCTGGCCTCTGATCAATCTTCCTTTGCAACCGGTAACTTTTTGGATTTAACCGGGGGCTTGTGAAGGCTGGTTGAATCTTTCTGTGTTTGGGTCGTTGAGGCTTCAAAATCCAGCGTCACCGAATCAACCGTTTCACAGCCTCCAGGGTATCGGCTTCGCTGGCAGGTTTATCCCAGCGGATGCGGTGCACCCGGGGAAAGCGCAGGGCTACGCCGGATTTGTGGCGGCTTGATGGATGCACTGCGTCGAAGGCCACTTCCAAAACCAGGGCTTTCTCGACTTCACGTACCGGCCCGAATCGCCCGGTTGCGTGTCGCCGTATCCAGTTGTCGAGCTTTTTCAATTCTTCGTCTGTGAAGCCAGAATAGGCTTTGCCAATGGGCAGTAATTTGTCGCCTTCCCACACGCCAAACGTATAGTCGGAGTAAAAGCTTGAACGTTTGCCGTGACCGCGCTGGGCGTACATGATTACCGCATCGGCTAACAGTGCTTCGCGTTTCCATTTAAACCACTGGCCAACGGGTCTGCCCGCAGTGTAGGGGCTAGCCAGGCGCTTTAGCATTAAGCCTTCAACGGAAGGATCGTCTGCGGCTTGCCGATACGCTGCTTCGAGCTGCTCTGCATCGTGTATCGCCAACATCGGTGACAGCTGAAAAGCCGGTTGTTGATTGTTGGCTATCCATTTTTCCAGATACTCACGTCTCACATCGAGGGAATGTCGGGTAACGTCTGATTGCTGGTATTTCAAAATGTCGTATAGCATGACGCCAGCAGGGTGCGATGCAAGCAATGCTTTGGTGGGCTTCTTGCGGTTGAGCCGCTGTTGCAACGCGTTAAAGCTATCGATATTACCGTTTTTCATGATCAGTAATTCACCGTCTACCACGCCATGAAAATGCAGTTGTTCCAACACATCGGGAAAGGCGTGACTGATATCATCGCCGGTGCGGCTGTATATGGCTTTTCCATTAGCATTGCACACCAGCTGTACGCGAATGCCGTCATATTTGTGCTCAATTTGCCATTCGCCAGGTTGGGCTTTAATAGCCTCAAGGTCATCATCTTGTGCCGGGTGAGAAAGCATCACAGGGTGAAACGTCACTGCATTGGATATATCGGGTTTAGCTTGTTTGCCGTCCAGCCACGCAAACAATTCAGCGTAGGGAGGAGCAAGGGCGTGCCACAGTTGTTCGATATCTTCGACCGGCACCTGGCCATAGGTCGCCAGGACTTTCTTCACACTGCGTGCCGACATACCGACGCGCAGTCCCCGTGTGCCTAATTTGAGAAGCGCCCATCGTTGCGGTGGCGTCATAATCGACAGGTAGTCGGCAAGCTGTGCGCTAACTTTTTGTTTAGACACCTGTTGGAAGGCGGTTACCAGTTCGTTCAGTGTCGGCAACGTTGCAGGTTGCTCGGTAGCATCAGGCCATAGGTGCGCGACCGTTTCACTGACTTCACCCACGTAGTCATAACTCATCGCGAACAGGTCCGGGTCAACCCGGCTCAGCATAAGTTGTTTTACGGTATGTCGTTTAAAAAACTCAAAGCGTAGCGTGCCGGCCAGCGCAGCAATGGCCCAACCGCGATCCGGGTCGGGTGTATTCTTTAAGTATGCCAGTAGCAACCACTGTTTCTCATTGCTGGCTGTGGTGTAGTAGAGGTTTTCGAGTAACTCACTGAATGCTTGCATGGCTAATCCTGCGTATCGGATTCGTAACCCACCATACTCAAAGCCTGAGCTGTTCGGCCTTGCTGTGTTAACGCATGCAACAGCGCATCTTCACGGCCATGGGTGATCCACACTTCATTCGGGTTAACCTCTTCAATGGTGTCGAGTAGTGCTTGCCAGTCACAGTGGTCCGACACAACCAACGGAAGCTCAACCTGCCTTTGTTTAGCTCTGGCGCGAATTTGCATCCAGCCTGACGCCATGGCTCGCCTCACATTAGGCAGGGTGCGTGACCAGCGGTCGCTCAATGCAGAAGGCGGGGCCAGCACAATATTGCCAGCCAGTGATTGCTTGTCGCTCACCTCTGCGACGTCAATTAACTCACCCAGCTCAATGCCCTGGCGTTCATATAAATCACACAGTTTACGCTGTGCGCCATGCAGGTAAATGGGCGAGGTATAGCCTATCGCCCGCAATGCCAGTATGACCCGTTGACATTTACCCAAGGCATAAACACCAACAAGGTGACAACGTTCCGGAAAAACAGCTAATGAATCCAGCAGTTTAGCCATTTCCTGCTCGATAGAAGGATGCTTAAACACCGGCAGAGCGAAGGTGGCTTCGGTGATAAATACATCACAAGGCACGGGTTCAAACGGGAGGCAGGTAGGATCTGATTGTCGCTTATAATCGCCGGATATCACCACCCGGGTGCCCCGATAGCAAAGCAGGATTTGCGCTGAACCCAAAATGTGGCCTGCTGGATAAAACACACAAGTAACCGGGTCGTTCGGTGAACCCAGCGTAATTTGTTCGTGGTAGTTTACTGCTTGCGTCGACCCAGCCATGTCTTCACCATAGCGGGTTTGCATAATAGCCAGCGTACTTGCTGTGGCGGTTACCGATTGATGCCCGCCAATGGCATGGTCAGCGTGCGCGTGGGTAATTAATGCATGCTCTACGGGGTGAAGCGGGTCGATGTAACAGTCGGCAGGTTCACAATAGAGTCCTTGTGGTTGTTTGTGTAACCACTGTGAAGCGTCCAAAGTAAAATATCTCCCGGTCAGGCGTTAGCGTTTTGATGTCGTCTATAAACATTTATACGCCTGAGGTGATATTTGGATTGCCCCCGTTAGTAACCGCCTTTCACGATGTAATATTCGCCGTTGTAAGTCAGTGAAACGTGCAGCGCAGAGACTTCCTTAGCGGTCTTTCTGCCAATTTTTTTGTCAGCCTCCAGACAGCGATTCTTCAGGTAAGCCATGCCGTCAGCAAACGGTGCTTCAAACAACACATTTTGTGAAAACCGGTAGCACTTTTCGTTGTCGTCGTAATTCAGCAGCGATTTCATGGGGAAGTCACCATGAGTGCGCCCAATGGTTGGCAGACTGTCATTGTTGCAGCCAGCAAGTGTAAAAATAAATATGTAAAAAACAGCGGTGCGAAGCAGAGTCATGTGTTGGTTACTTTACTGATAAATACGGCCTGCCTGTATCATACCAAGCAATCAGCGATTTTGCGCGGTTGCCGAAATTGCCGCGCTAACCACGCAGATAAATTTGCTTGCATAGTTTTAGAAGTGGTTTAGTATGAATTTTGTACAGCAGCATAGTACTAAAGTATTATCCTGATAATAACAATAAATAAGGATGTTTTATGACTACATCTACTAACCGACTTTGCGTGATCTCTGTTTCTGACTATGAAGCAGGGGAGCAAAAAACCTGGCAAGACGAACTGGCGCTGTTAGAGGCGTTATCAAACCAGGATATCGACGAAGATTTCGACGTGGTACTGGTTGAAAGTACGCAGGTGAAGGATCAGCCTGTGCCCGATCAGCTCTACCTGTATATTCCTCAGTTAAAAATCCTGTATTACGATTCCATACAGTCAGCGGTGTTGAAGGATTATGGTGTCAGTCAGTGTCCTCATGAATATATTGCTGTGCTCGAATCTGATTGTACGCCCACGCATAACTGGTTACGCGAATTAATGACGGGGTTAACGTCTGGTGATTACGCGGCTGCCAGCGGTAGAACCTACTACGGTGAAAACAGCAGTTACCGCCGGGCTTGCAACCTATTGCACCGGGCGTGGGACGATCCCGGTCGCTCAGGACAAACCGACAAAGTGTCGAATAACGGGGCTATTTACCATCGAGAGATACTGCAGGCTTTTCCATACCCGCATGCAGCCACCCCGTTTTTATCGGCAGAATTGCGTAACGATAGGATTAGAGAGGCGGGAAACGTATTTTATATGGCACGCGAAGGCGCAATGCAGCACGCCATTGGTGGCCTGGCGTTTCTGTGGGATTTGCAGCGTAATAAAGGGCATCAGTGCATGTCAGTCAGCGCGCATAAGAGTCTGTCGTTGTTAATGAGAGAAAAACTGAAACTGGATTGGTTCCACGCTAAGCGCATTGGTAAACAGTACCTACGCTGGTATGACTGGCCGTTGTTTGTGTTTCTGTCATGTTATGAGGTCGTGCCGCATTTGGTGGGGGCGCGCTATGCCAGAGAAGAAGTCGAAGTCATTCCGGGTTCTTCGTATCGATAACTATTCTGATAGTGAAATTGAAAAAAGCGCAACTTATCAATATGTTTGGTAATCTTTTCATGCGCGTCAGGCGTATTAAAAACTTACTTAACTTCGCTTAACTTCAATGTCATGTCACTAACGCCAGAGTTCGAAAAGTGGTTCAGCCAACAAGGCTGGACCTTTCGAAGCTACCAATCTGAGATATTCGACAAGGCGTTGCTCCAACAGTCTGTGCTACTGATTGCGCCAACCGGCGCAGGTAAAACCCTGTCAGGGTTCTTACCCGTATTACATCAGTTGAGAAATGTAGACAGTGAGTATTTACATACGCTGTATATTTCGCCACTTAAAGCCCTGACACAAGATATTCATCGAAACCTGTTACGGCCCATTGAAGAAATAGACCTGCCAATCAAAGTGGAAACGCGCACCGGTGACACGCCGTCACACAAGCGGCAACGGCAACGCAAAAAGCCGCCGCATATACTGTTAACCACACCCGAATCACTGATGTTAATGCTGTCGTATGCCGATGCGCCGCAGATCTTTGGCAAACTAAAAACGGTGATCATTGACGAAGTACACAGCCTGACGGGCAACAAACGCGGTGATTTTACTGCGCTTGCGCTGGCCAGACTGGAAACACTGGCACCGGGCTTTTTGCGCATTGGTTTGTCTGCCACGGTGGCTGAACCTGCATTAATTGCCAGTTGGCTGGGGCCTACCGGAGACCCTGTCAATATTGTGAAAGTAGAAGAGCAGCAACGCCCCGATATTCAGTTGTTGGAGTCTGACCAACGCATGCCCTTCGGCGGCTTTATGGCTAAATACGCAGTAGGGGATATCTACAAGGCGATATGCGATGCCCAGACCACCCTGGTGTTTGTGAATACCCGTGCACAGGCCGAGTTGCTATTTCAGTTGTTGTGGTCTGAAAACAGTCAGGCATTGCCCATCGCGCTGTATCATGGTTCGTTAAGCAAAGAGCAACGGCGCAAAACCGAAGTCATGATGGCCAGTGGCATGCTGCGCGCCATTGTCACGACCTCGGCACTCGAGTTAGGCATTGACTGGGGGAATGTTGACCGGGTTATTCAGGTGGGCGCGCCCAAGGGTGTAAGCCGCTTATTGCAGCGAATCGGGCGGGCAAACCACCGTTTTGAGGAGCCGAGCAAAGCGTTACTCGTGCCCGCCAATCGGTTTGAGGCACTGGAATGCCAGGCTGCCATGACAGCCATTGAAAAAGGCGAGCGCGATGGTGACATGCTGCACGCTGGCGCGCTGGATATTTTGCCGCAGTTTATTCTGAATTGCCTTTGCTCGCAGCCTGCCACCAGAGAGGAAATTTACCAACAGGTACTCAACGCGTTCCCTTATCAGAGTGTGTCGGACGACGAGTTTAATCAGCTATGGCAGTTTACCGTGGATGGAGGCTATGCCTTGCAGGCATACGAACGCTATCAGCGTTTAGTTGAACTGGACGATGGGACATACAAACCAGCGAATCAACGGGTCATCCAGCGGCACCGGCAAAACATCGGCACCATCGTGGAAGCCGGTAAGTTGAAAGTCAAACGCATCCGGCGCGGTAATCAGGGCAAAATTATTGGTGAAGTCGAAGAGTATTTTGCCCAACAACTCACGCCCGGTGACACCTTTCTGTTTGCCGGAGAAATGCTGAAGTTTGAAGCCATCCGCGACATGCAGGTGCATGCTAAACCGGCCAAAGGCAAAGACCCCAAAATCCCCAGTTATGTGGGTGGGCAGCTACCGCTCTCCACGCACCTTGCAGATGGTGTGAGGGCTCTCCTCAATACCCCCAAAGCGTGGCGAACCCTGCCCAAACAAGTAAGGGAGTGGCTGGACCTGCAACGTGCATTTTCTGTGATCCCCAGCCCACAAACCGTGTTGATTGAGCAATTCCCTTACCGGCAGGCGTTCAGTACTCTGTATTATACCTTCGAGGGGCGCAAAGCGAATCAGACGCTGGGGATGCTGTTAACCCGCCGCATGGAAAAGATGGGTCTGAAGCCCCTGAGTTTCAGTGTTACGGATTATGGACTATCCATTAGCGCACTCAATGCGGTGGAGTCATCCCATATTGAACGTTTGTTTCAGCCGGATGTACTGGGCGACGAACTGGAAGACTGGATGCTCAATGCGCCCATGCTAAAACGCTCTTTCCGGCAGGTTGCGATTGTGAGCGGGCTTACGGAGCAGCGCTATCACAGTACGCATAAAACCATGAAGCAGGTGACGTTTTCGACCGACCTGATTTACGATACCCTGCGGGAATATGAACCTGATCATATTTTGCTGAAAGTAGCCCGCGATGACGCTGAGCGCGAGTTGCTGGATCTACGCCGTTTGGCAGACATGCTAATTCGCTTTGTCGGCAAGACCGAGTTTGTTAACTTGCCCCGGGTGTCGCCCATGGCCATTCCTATTGTGCTCGACGTACGCAGCGAGCAAATAAAAGGAGCGGGTGAGCAGGCGCTGCTGGATCAGGCGGCATTGTATGCCGAGGCTGAGTCCATGCTGGATGAAGTCAGAGCGTTATTGGCGAGTGGTCACAATACGCAGTAAGCACAAAGGAAGTTGATTGATTAACCCTGATACTCTGGCCGGTCTGGTCAGACAAAAATACGCGGGAATGCTTCGGTTTGCCGGTACTGTGTGGGTGCTGGATGCCAAAGGCGCGCTTTATTGCCCCGCCAACGACACTCTGCTGGTGGCAGATCTGCATTTCGAAAAAGGCAGCTATTTAAGTCAGTATGCCTCCCCCGTTCCACGGTATGATTCCCGGGCTACCCTGGCTGCTGTATCTGCGTTAATCGACCGCTATCAGCCTGCGTCTGTGGTGTGTCTTGGTGACAGTTTTCACGACCGCGGCGCATTTGCACGTATTACTTTTCAGGACAGCGAAGCATTGCTGGCGCTTACTAAACGCGTGTCTGACTGGGTTTGGGTGGTGGGTAATCACGACCCTGACATTCCCGACAGTGTGGCAGGTAAGGTCGTTGAACACTGGCAGGTATCAATTGCGGATAAGTCCCTCATTGGGTGCCATGAGCCCGATCCTGCACTGGAACATCATTGTCAGATAGTCGGACACTTTCACCCCAAAGGGCAGTTGGCTATGCAAAAAGGTGTAGTGAGAGGAAAGTGTTTGGTCGCTACGTCATCGCTTATGGTGATGCCTGCGCTAGGGCAGTTTACCGGCGGATTGTCGGTACAGGACCCGGTGATGGTGACATTGGCGCCCGTTACAGAGCGCCAGTGTTGGATGCTGTATCGCGGCAGGGTTTACCCTTTACCACATGGTAGCTAGCAAGAACTAGTCGCGCCAGCGTTTGGTCAGGTCTTCGTAAGCGTCGATACGACGGTCGCGGAAGTATGGCCAGATGCGTTTGACCTGCTCAGTACGGGACATGTCCAAATCCACCAACAAGGTGGTTTCTTCATCCACGCCAGCCTGAGCCAGCAGCTCGCCCTGCGGACCGGCAATAAAGCTTTGGCCCCAGAATTTAATACCCGGATCGCCTTTAACCGGTGAGGCTTCAAACCCGGCTCGGTTAGCCACAATCACTGGTACAGAGTTGGCGACCGCGTGTGCTCGTTGAATGGTGTGCCATGCACCGTGTTGACGCGCTCGCTCATCGTCGGTGTCGGTCATATCCCAGCCAATCGCGGTTGGGTAGAACAGCAAATCGGCACCTTTCATGGCCATGAGGCGAGCCGCTTCCGGATACCATTGGTCCCAGCATACTAAGACGCCCAGTTTACCTACGCTGGTTTGAATAGGCTCGAAGCCCATGTCGCCCGGCGTAAAATAGAATTTCTCGTAAAAACCCGGGTCATCCGGAATGTGCATTTTGCGGTATTTGCCGGCAATCTCTTTACTGCGATCAAACACCACGGCGGTGTTGTGATACAGGCCAGAACCGCGCTTTTCAAACAGTGAAGTCACCAGCACAATATTGTGCTTCTCTGCGAGTTCACCAAAGAAGTCGGTGGCCGGACCCGGAATCGGTTCAGCCAAATCAAACGCATTAGTGTCTTCTTCCTGGCAAAAATACAAGGTGCTGTGCAGTTCCTGAAGCAGAATACATTCGGCACCCTGGGCTGCCAGTTTCGCAATTTGCTCGGCGCTCTTGTTCCAGTTGGTGGCTTTGTTGTTGTCGGCAACCGTTTGTTGCACCAGGCCCACTTTTAAGATGCGCTCAGACATATCGCGACACTCCTTTATTCAGTTGTTGAACTACGTCAGGTTTGAATGTGTTACAGGGTACTTGCATGGAAATACAATGCAAGCTGCCATATTGTTGTACCAGCGTTGCACAGTTTACCGGCACAATGTTGTGATGCGGAAACGCGCGTTGCATAACCTCAACCGCTTCAGCATCTTCCTGTTGCTGATACACCGGCAGCAGCACAGTGCGATTACAAATCAGGTAGTTTGCGTACGACGCAGGCAGTCGGTCACCGTCTTCGCTATACATGTCGGGCAATGGCAGTAAATAGAGTTCACGACCAGGCAGTTTGGTTTTACATTCCTCTACCAGTGCGTGAAGGCCTGCATAATGACTGTCTTCCGGGCGGTTTTCTGCAGCCTGAATAACCAGGTTGCCTTCCGGCGTAAACCGTACCAGAGTATCAATGTGACCGTCGGTATCATCACCTTCAAGATGGCCATGCTCCAATACCGTGAATGCGGAATAGCCAAGCATCTGCGCAAAGGTTTGCTGATAGGCTTCGATTGACATGTCGCCGTTGCGCTGCGGGTTAAACAAGCACGAGGCCGTAGAAAGCAAATGACCCGATGCATCAATTTCCAGTGCGCCGCCCTCAGCAACCACGTCACTGGTGCGAAGTGGTTGCTGGCATAGCGGAGCCAGATAAGTTTGATTCAGCTTGTTATCCAGGCTGGCGTCAAATTTGTTACCCCAGCCGTTAAAGGTGAATTCCACCGGGAAGGGGGCGTCAAGCGGGCCACAGGTTAAGAATGAAAAGTCCCGGGCCCAGGTGTCATTGTACCGGGCGGCAACTAACAAAACGCGCGCGTCTTCAGGCAATGCCGCTTCGATATCAGGGATATCCTGTTCGCGACATAACAACACGACACCTGCGTCACTGGCATTGATGATGCGGATGATCGACAAATAGGTTTCGCGAACGTCACTGAGCCAGGGAGCCCAGTCTGTTTGCTCATTTGGCCAGGCAAGGATCACGGCTTCGCTGGCCTGCCATTCCGGTATAAAGGTGTTACTCACAATTATTCCTGTAATAAAGAAATATAACGTGTTGATTATACCGTGTCTTGTTATTCGAACCAGTTATTTAAGGTTGCGTCCACCGTTTAAATGCAGGGTTTGGCCGGTAACATAGTCGGCATCAAGCAGGTAGTTGACGGCTTTTACCGCTTCCTGGGCTCCGGGTACAATACCCAATAGGTTTTTAGTGAGTGCTTCGGCGCGGTATTCTTCACTGTCGTCGTCGTTAAACATCACCAGGGAAGGGGCAACGCTGTTTACCTTTACATGGGGCGCAAAAACACGTGCAAACGACAGCGTCAGGTTGTGCAACGCGGCTTTACTGGCAGAGTACGCAATGTGATTCTGGCTGCCGGTTTCCTGCACGAAATCGGTCATGTGAATGATGTCCGTCAGACCTTTGTTCTGAATCAACAAGTCCTTGAGCGCAAGGTTTAATTGATACGGCGCGCTGGTGTGCACCATTATCATATCCTGCATGAGTTCACCGGCATCACGATCCGGGGTTTCTGGTGCCCAGTCAGATGCATTGTGGATAATTCCACGTAAACCACTGCAAATGTGTTTTATTTCGTCAATTGCTCGCGAAATGCCTGCCTGAGTGCTAAAATCCGCCTCCAACACGGTTGCACCAGCCTGTTTGAGCTGGTCTACGGCGGGTTTATACCGACGGTAGGTAATGATCACCGGTTGGTCCCTGGAGAGTAAATCTTGCGCAATGGCTAAGCCCAGGCGTTGACTGCCTCCGGTAATAAGAATAGGTAAAGACAAAAAATACCTCCGATTATTTTTGGTACTGAGTACGACTCTACCGTGTTTGCAGATCGTTTTAATGACAATTTTTCATGTCATTGTAATCCCGATTGCTTGTCTGTGTCGTATAAGGTGTGTAAGTCGTCATTACGGAATGGTTGAATGTTAGCAAAAGAAGCGGTAATTGTACGCGACGCTGTAAAGCTGGGTATATCGAAAGAAGCGTTGATGGTTCACGAGGCACTGGTTGCCCGGGGACTTGAAACACCTATGCTTGAAACAGGGTTGAGCGACGAAGCCAAGCGCCAACGCATTGAAGGTGCGATGCGCGAAATTATGGAAACCCTGGGTCTGGATTTATCTGACGATAGTTTGTCAGAGACGCCACTGCGCATTGCGAAAATGTACGTGGACGAAATATTTTCAGGTTTGGACTACCGTAAGTTTCCGAAAATTACCCAAATTGAAAACAAAATGCAGCTGGGTCAGCCAGTGCATGTGTCCGACGTAAGCTTAACCAGCACGTGTGAACACCATTTCGTTACTATCGACGGTACGGCATCGGTTGCATATATCCCGAAAGACACCGTTATCGGTCTGTCTAAGATTAACCGTTTAGTGGGCTTTTTTGCGCAGCGCCCCCAGGTACAAGAACGTCTAACCCAACAGGTTCTGGTTGCGCTGCAAACTCTTACTGGTACTGAAGATGTGGCAGTGGCTATTAATGCCACGCACTACTGTGTGAAAGCGCGTGGTATTCGCGACAACTTGTCATATACCAAAACATCAGCGCTGGGCGGAAAGTTCCTTGCTGATGTCGAGTTGAGAAGAGAGTTTTTCTCTTAACGTACTGAAATATATAATAACAAAGGCCAGCTACAAGCTGGCCTTTTTAGTTTTTCAGAGTTTGAGGATAATCAGGCTTCTGACACAATCAGGTTGATTTGATCGTTCACGCCGTTAGCAGGGATAATTTCCAGCATTTGATGACACTGCTGGCAGGGCTCCCGTTGTTCCTTGTACATATCTTTTAACGTGTCGACTGAAATTGCGTTAACGTGGCCACATAGTGGACACCTAAACTCCAGCAACGTATTACTATAAATTCCCATGCGCTTCGTTCCTTTTCTGCATTAGCAGATTTAATCCTTGTCCAGCGATTCCAATACACTTCATAACAAACACTGGTCTGCTGTTCGCTCGTGCTGCTCATCTACCTTGCAGATAAATCTATCCAAAGGGTAAGTGATACGGATATGAGACTTCTCTCACTAACACGTCGGTTTATTTTTTTGCAGAAAGGACATGACTCTACAAGTATAGCAGTGGCAGGAAAAAGCGAGGGAATATTGACTATTTTAACGACAAATAGCGTAAATAGGAGGCAGGATACCGACAGCGGCACGGAAGTCGCTCTACGCGCCGCTGTCGAGTTTCAATTGTGAAACTTTCGGTGTTATTGCACAACCAACCAGCGCTGTTGATAAGGCGCCAGCACCACAGGTAGATCGTTGGTTACCGTTTGCTCAGACAGCAGATCTTTTGCCGGCGTACCATTAAATACGTCGAGTATCGACGCGTTTACTGATTGCGCGTGTTCACTAAAGTTAACAATAACCAGTAACTTGTCTCCATTCTCCGCTGCTCGACAATACGCAAAACAATGTTGGTTGTCGGTGTGCAGAATATGGGTTCTTGCTGCGCCAAGAACTGGAAGTGATTTGCGTAAATGAATCAACTTCTGCAAGTCAGCAAAAATCAGCTTTTGAACAGTCCGTGTCTGTGAGTCTGCATCGGTTACCGGTAAATCTACGCCTTCTAAATCATCGTCGGTAACCGCGATGCGGTTTACCCAGCGATCGTCATGGGCTTTTGCCGGATCATCGCGATACGAGTAGTCGTTCAACATGCCTAGCTCGTCACCCGAATACAGCAGTGGGATGCCGCCAATGCTCATGATGATACCGTGAACCAGCATAATGCGCTGAATGGCAGTGTCGATCGCGTGTTGGTCGTTACGTGTCAGTGCGCCCTCCAACCCACAAAGTGATGCCAGGGACCCACATACCCGGCAGTCGCCATTAGATGGATTTTCGGCGAAGGGCACACCGTCAGCGTAAGAACCGTCAAATCGGCCGGTAAAAAATTGATTCAGGAAATAGCGATGGTCGTAGGGGTTGATACCTAACTGATGCGCAATAGCATCATCAAAGGTCCAGCCGATGTCATCGTGACAACGCACATAGTTAACCCAGGTGCAGTCGTCAGGAATGCTAAAACTCTTCTGCATAGAGGCCGTGAGCAAACGGGTCTTGCGGGTAGCCAGAGAGTTCCAGATCAGCGCCATCAGCAACGGATTGTAAGACAGCTGACATTCGTTCTTGTGGATGTACTTGACCACTTCATCTGGGTGAACAATGGCTTCGGATTTAAACACAACCGCAGGAGCGACAATTTGCAGACAGCAATTGAATGCCTGAATCAGCTTGTGTGCATTGGGTTGGTTCTCACAATTGGTTCCCATGTCTTTCCAGATAAAGGCCAATGCGTCAAGGCGTAACGCCGCGCTGCCAATATTGGCAAGAAACAACATTTCATCAGTGATAGCGTTGAACACGGCAGGGTTCGAGTAATTGAGATCCCACTGGAAACTGTTGAACGTTGTCCACACCCATTTCTGCATGGTGTCATTCCAGGTAAAACTACCGCGACGCACTTGCGGGAAAATTTCTCGCAGTGTGTGTTCGTATTGATCCGGCACCGTTCGGTCGTCAAACAGGTAATAATAATCCTGATACGTTTTGTCGCCGGCTAATGCGGCTTCTGCCCAGCGGTGCTCGTCGGACGTATGGTTAAATACAAAATCCAGTACCAGGTTTATACCGGCTTCGCGCAAGGCTTTAGACAATGATTCGAGGTCTTCCATTGAACCCAGTAATGGGTTTACCTTGCGGTAATCTGAAACCGCATAGCCGCCGTCACTGTCGCCTTTGGGGGCATCGTACAACGGCATCAGGTGAAGATAGGTCAGCCCTAGCTTTTTGAAATATGGAATTTTGGCTTTGAGATCATTCAGCGTCGGGCCCAGTAAATCTACATAGCAAGCCATACCGATTTGATTTTCGTTTTTGTACCAGGCTTGTTGTTCTTCAACGCGCGCTTTGTCGAGGCGTTTAAGATCGGTTGAGCGCTGTTTCAGGCCTTTGGCTAAGGTGAGAACCAACTGTTCAAGGTGGTAATAGCAGTCGTACTGATGCCCATAAACATCAACATACCGCGAGAATAGCGCTTCAAAATGCTCTTCAAGACGTGCAGTGAATAGTTTGCCATCGCGTTGAGACAAAAAGGAAAGATCGAGTCCTGCCAGAATGCGTTGAAGGCATTGTTCACTCGAAGCCGCGTAATTCATTGGATTCTCCACAAAGCGTCACCCTACCAACACAATGGCTGGTTAGAGTTTACAAAAGTTTCACAAACTGGTTTACAGCATTTATCAGTTTTGCTACGTTTAATCTTAAACGATTAAGATGAATTTTCAAGAATTTTACATAGAATAATTGTTGTAATGCCAAGGTTTGCTGAGGATGCGACTGAATTTAAACATTATTTCTTAAATAAAGTTAATTGATTAAGTGGAATCTTAATGTTGCCGGTTTGTAAATTGTAAAATGGTTTAAACTTTAGTGCAGGCGGCCATGTTTGGTTTGCTGTAGACGTAGAGACAAAAAGTATGACTGATTCAAACTCCAATAGCCGCTATATTCGCTGGCTTACTTATCTGATGTTTATGATGTTTGCCATGACATCAGACTCTGTTGGCGAAATCATTAAAGAAGTGAAAGTGGCTTTTTCAGTCACCAATGCCCAGGCCAGTTTAATGCACTCCTTGCCTATGCTGGGCATTGCGTTGTCCGGGTTGTTTCTGGGCTTTTTAGCCGACAAGTTTGGCAGAAAGAACACCATCATTCTGGGACTAGCCGTATTTGGTGTGGCGTGTTACAGCTTCATGGTGGCTAATGATTTTGTGCTGATAGTGAGTCTTATGACATTGTCGGGCATTGCAGTTGGTATCTTCAAAACCGGCGCCCTGGCGCTGATTGGTGATATTTCATCGTCTACCAAACAGCATACCGCCACCATGAACGGGGCGGAAGCCTTCTTCGGCGTCGGTGCCATTATTGGCCCGCTGATTGTCGCCTACCTTATTCACACCGGTGTAGCCTGGCAATGGCTGTATGTGATTGCTGGTGGCGTGTGTACTTTGCTCATTACCATTGCGTTGTTTGTTAAGTATCCGTCTTATAAACAGTCCCATGCAGATGAAGCCGAAAAAGTCTCGCTGATGCAGAGCTTAAAACTACTTAAAAACCCCTATGCGCTGGGCTTCTCATTAGGCGCGTTCCTGTACGTTGCAGCTGAAAGTGCTATTTATGTTTGGATGCCGAGCTACCTGGTGTGTGATGCTACCAGTGTGAAAGCAACGTACGATTGTTATGCCGAGGGCAGTGCACAAATGCTGGCAATTTACTCGGTAACGGCTTTCTTTGTCTTGCGTGCACTTGGCCGATTTGTTGGCATTTGGATGATGAGCCACTTCAACTGGGCGTTGGTACTGATGTTGTTCAGTGGCGCGATTGTAGTGTGTTTTGCCGGTGGGTTAATGTGCGGCAAGCACGTTGCATTATATCTGTTCCCGCTAACGGGCATATTCATGTCAGTGATCTATCCCACGTTTAACTCAAAGGGGATAAGCTGTTTCCCAAAACACCAGCACGGCAGTGTGGCGGGGGTAATTTTATTCTTCACGGCAGCCGGTGCGGCAGCAGGTCCTTTCATCATGGGGCTGGTAAGTGATGCAAATGGCGGCGACGCCAAATATGGGTTTATGGTTGCAACTGTGTTTGCAGCGATTCTATTTGTAGGCTTGTTACTGAATTTTATCTTTAACCCTACACAACAACGACTAGAAGAGATTGAGGCAAGCGAATATGGCGCTAACTGATCCGTACTACGCCGTCATTGAAGCGGGTGGAACCAAATTTAACTGTGCGATAGTTACGCCAGACAAAGAGATCGTCGCGGAAATTCGCATTCCAACGACCACGCCGGAGGAAACGCTGTCTGCGACGGTAGCGTTTTTTACAGCACAACGTGAGGCTGGGTATCCCTTTAGCAAAATGGGGATTGCCAGCTTTGGACCACTGGATTTAGATCCTGCTTCGCCGACCTACGGTTACATAACGAAAACCCCTAAGCCGCATTGGAGCAATACCGATTTGGCGAATGCGCTGGCAAGCGCGTTAGACTGCGAAGTCGTTATTGATACCGACGTTAACGGCGCGGCATTAGGCGAGTATCGCTGGGGCGCGGCGCAAGGAGCTGGCGTGGCCGTTTACGTTACGGTAGGAACAGGGGTCGGCGGAGGGATCGTTGTTAACGGTAAACCGCTGCACGGTTTGGTTCACCCTGAAATTGGACACATGTTGGTTCAACCACCTGCAGGGATCACCGGCACCTGCCCGTTCCATACGAATTGCGTGGAAGGCCTGGCATCGGGTACCGCACTTGGCAAGATTTGGGCGCAACCATCAGATACGTTTGACGATGATCACCCAGCCTGGGACGGACTGGCAGAAGTGCTCGGCAATATGTGTCACAACCTAATGGTTGTGCTGAGCGCAGAAAAAATTATTTTAGGCGGTGGGGTGATGCAGAAACCGGGTATCGTCGACAAAATTGTGGCGGCAACCGAGAAGACACTGAACGATTATGTGGTGTTCCCGGAGGGCAAATCATTACAGGATGTCATTTGTACACCAGGGCTTGGCACGCGGTCCGGCATGCTTGGCGCCCTGGCGCTACTCGACTAAGCCCTACTGTTCGTATAATTCCAACGGTAGATCGTCGGGATCAGAGAAAAACGTAAATCGCCGACCCGTATAAGGGTCGGTTCTCACTGGTTCACATTCCACTTCATGACTGGCCAAATGGGCAATCACCGAATCTAAATCGGCCACACGGAATGCCAGGTGTCGCAACCCTTGTGCTTCGGGCCTGCTAGGTCTGGCCGGTGCGCCGGGGAAAGAAAACAGTTCTATTTGCGTACCGTCCGGCAGACCCAAATCGCATTTGTACGAATCGCGCGCCTCCCGATAATTTTCATCAATAACCGAAAAGCCCAGCACGTCAGTGTAAAACCGTTTGGACGTCGGGTAATCGCTGCAAATAATCGCTACGTGATGTATGCCTGATAACATCCTGGCTCCTGGTTAAATTCCACTGTACGGATAAGTATTGGCAAAGGGCGCTTACGGCACCTCATGTCCGCTGGCGCTTTCCAGCAGGGCATACCAATGCTCGCGAGACAACTGAGTGTGCATTGCTTGCGCGCAGGCGGCAATACGTGCCGGATTAGTCGTCCCAATTACAGGCTGAATAGCGCTGGGATGGCGCATTAACCAGCCCAGTACGATTGCCTCCGGGCTAACACCGTATTCCGCCGCCAGCTTACTGACCAGTGCTGAGGTTGCGCAGTCTGGCTCGCCGCGTCCGGAATATTTACCTTGAGCCAAAGGCGCCCAGGCCTGCAGCTGAACCTTATTGCGCTGACAGTATTCCAGCGTTCCCGCGGTATAGCCCGAGTTGCGATTACGCGCACTGTTGGCCATCATGCCATCTTCAACCCAGTCACGGTAAGCCAGGCTCATTTCCAGTTGGTTGGCAATAATCGGGAAGGTCACAACAGCCTGAAGCGCTTCAATTTGGTACCAATGCATGTTCGATACACCAAGGAAACGAAACTTGCCGGCTTTATGCAATGCAGTCAGACATTCACCCAGCGCTGGCAGATCCGCCAATGGGTCGGGACGATGTAACAGCAGAATATCGATATATTCCTGGTTCAGCCGCTGTAGAATGCCGTCGACAGACTGGGTGATGTAGGCCGGTGAGAAGTCATAGCGTTTGGGGCCTGTTTCGTCTTCGAAGCGGATGCCGCACTTGGACTGGATGATCATATTGTTGCGCCAGTCCGGGTTCTGCTTTAACACGTCGGCAAACACTTTTTCTGCTTTGCCCAGCGTGTAAATATCGGCATGGTCAAACACAGTAATACCCGCGTTCAATGCCGCTTCAATTGCATTGTTTGCTTGTTTAACATGTTCACTGGAATAAGATGACGCGGCCCATTCACCACCGAGTCCCATGCAACCAAACACCACCGATGAGGCGTGCTCAAAATAGTTTTTCATCATGCTGTTATTCTTCTGTTACCGAATGATAATACTGTACGTGACGCCATGTGCGCTGGCGAATGAATACGTATGCTAACAGGTAAGTCTGGTGATACAAATTAAACTAAATTTCGTAAAGCAATGAGACACAACAAAAAAACACAAGGTGAAACATGAAGCGCGTAGCAATACTGTTATTTTTATTGGGTTTAGCCGGATGTACCAGCGTACCGGAAGGCGTTACGCCTGTGACCGGGTTTGAGTCGGAGCGGTACTTGGGGACCTGGTATGAAATCGCCAGATTCGATCACAGTTTTGAAGAAGGACTAAGCCGCGTTACCGCGACCTACAGCAAGCGTGAAGACGGTGGGATTCGGGTGCTCAACAAAGGGTACGATGCTGCAACCGGTGAGTGGGATGAAGCTGAGGGAAAAGCCTATTTTGTTAGTGACGAGACAACCGGGCACTTGAAAGTCTCTTTCTTCGGGCCATTTTACGCCAGCTATATCATCGCCGAACTGGATAAAGACAACTACCAGTACTCGCTGGTTACCGGTCCAGATCGCTCGTACTTGTGGATACTGGCCCGGCAACCGACCTTGTCACAAGACGTACTGGACGAACTGTTGAGCAAAGCAAAATCACTGGGGTACGCAACAGATGAATTTATTTGGGTAGAGCACAAATAGTATTCACTGTTGGCATAGTTAAAAGTAAATGTCTGCATAGTTTATGGTAAACCGTGAAGGCGTGCTATACTCGCGGTTTTCCAAATTCAGCTCGACGAACAGGCAGTAACCATGGCAAACCAACAAGCGGTATTTAGCCGCGCAAACAATGTATGTGAATTATGTGGCAGCGAACAGGGACTGACCTTGTACATGGTGCCTGAGTCTCCAAATGATTCTGACAACTGTGCCATTGCCGCCTGCGCAACCTGCACCGGGCAGTTAAATAGCGACACCGATGTAGATGTGAACCACTGGCGCTGTCTTAACGAAGCGGTATGGTCACCGGTCCCTGCAGCGCAAGTGGTAGCCTGGCGTATGCTCAAGCAGTTGGAAAGCGAAACCTGGGTGCAGGATTTACTGGAAATGGTTTACCTGGATGAAGATACGCAGGAGTGGGCAAAAGCAGGGTTGCCTGAAGATCGCGAACCCACTCTGGACAGCAATGGTGAAGCATTACAAGCCGGTGATAACGTGCATTTGATCAAAGATCTGAACGTAAAAGGTGCAAACTTCACTGCCAAGCGCGGCACGCCTGTGCGCAACATCCGTCTTACTCAAAATCCGCTGCACATCGAAGGTAAAGTCAACGGACAAACGATTGTGATCATTGCTGCTTATACCAAGAAAGGGTAAGCGAGCCACTCACGATATTGTCCGGCCATGGCGTTGTGTCCGGACAATGTTTCTTTCGATGTCGGGCAGACATCGCATGCATATCTACCGCTAAAAACCGTACAGTTGAAGTATCTCAACAGCGCTTTGAAATAACCTGTGGTAACCTTGAATCATGTCATGTTTAGCTTAGTGATTCCTCCATGCCTGTAATGGGTAACAAGGTTAATCTGCCTGCGCAGCATCCTCCTCGTCATTACGACGACCTCGCTGAAGAAGTGCCGCTTGCTATTGCGGTAAATGGCATGGCGCTGTCGGTGATGATGGTGTCCCCATTTGATTTTGACGACTTTATTACCGGCCATTTCCTCACTGAAGGGATCGTAAAGTCGGTAGTAGAAATCAAAGATATTCAGATCGAACCCATGTCACCGGGATTTGAAGCCCGAATTACCGTTACCGGCCGTCGCGAGCACGAGGTAAAGCAGCGACGTTATAGTTTGGTGAGTGCCGGGTGTGGACTGTGCAATAAAACCGCCATGGATCAGGCGTTCCCGCCGACTACAACGCAGGCCGATAATCGCCCACTGGCTGAATGTGATGTCAGTCAATTGCGTTCGCTGTTTGAAGCAAATCAGACGTACAACCAAAAAGCCGGCGCTATGCATGCCGCCATGTTTGTATGCCCAGCATCGAATACCGTATTGTGCAGTGAGGACATTGGCCGTCACAACGCACTCGATAAAGTGATTGGTAAAGCCTTACGTGCCGGTCTCCAACCTGAAAAAGGCTATCTGGCAGTGACGAGCCGTTGCGGTGTGGAGCTAGTGCAAAAGGCCTCAGTATGTGGTTTTACCACGCTGTATTGTTTGTCTTCTCCAACGACTATGGCCGTGAATTTAGCCCATCAAACCGGGCTGAATCTGGTGTATGTGCCGCGAAATAACCAACCCATTATGTATGATGCAAAGGAAAATTATGCCGAATAAATCGTCTAAAGCCGGGGGCATCGCGTCCGTCAAATCTACGGTGAATCAGCTGATTAAAAGTAAGCAGGTACGTCGTAACATGCTGAATTTGTATCATGCTAACAAACACGAAGGGTTTGATTGCCCCGGGTGTGCCTGGGGGGATGACAAGAGCGGCGCGTTTCGCTTTTGTGAAAACGGTGCTAAAGCTATTGCCTGGGAATCGACTTCTGAAAAAGTGGATGCTGCGTTTTTTGCGCAACACACCGTTAGCGAACTACGCAAGCAAAGCGATCACTGGCTGGAAAGCCAGGGCAGATTAGTGGAGCCGCTTCGCTACAACGCGCAGACTGACAAGTATGAACCGGTGAGTTGGGAGCAGGCATTCACGTACATTGCTGATGGCATTAATGCCCTGCAATCCCCAAATGAACTTGAACTCTATACGTCTGGCAGAGCCAGCAACGAAGCATCATTTTTATATCAGGTATTTGGTCGGGCGTTGGGCACTAACAATTTCCCGGATTGTTCCAACATGTGTCATGAAGCCAGTGGTATTGCGCTCAAGCGCGCAATCGGTGTGGGCAAAGGCACGGTAACGCTTAAGGACTTTGATGCGGCCGATACCATTTTTGTGTTTGGTCAGAACCCGGGTACGAATCACCCGCGCATGCTAAATGCGCTGCGCAGTGCGGCAAAGCGCGGCGCGACGATTGTGTCGTTCAACAACCTGAAAGAGGTTGGGTTGCAGCGCTTCGCCAGTCCGCAAAAGCCAGCAGAATTATTGGGCCTGCAAGCCGTTGATATCAGCGCACGGTATTACACACCCAAACTCGGCGGTGATTTTGCCGTAGCACGAGGCATGGCGAAGGTCATTATTGAAGAGCTGGCGGAACAGCTGAACCAGGACTTTATTGACACGCATACCCATGGCATCGACGCTTACATCGAGCAAGTAAAAGCCACCCAATGGCAGGACATTGAAACGCGCAGTGGATTAACCCGCGCTGATATTACCGAAGCCGCCAACTTGTTCGTGCGCAGCCAGAAAGCGATCACCTGTTGGGCAATGGGGATCACTCAGCATCTACATTCGGTGGATACCATTCATGAGCTCACGTCGTTGCATCTGCTAACCGGCGCAATTGGTTTACCTGGCGCGGGCATGTGCCCGGTAAGGGGCCACAGTAACGTGCAGGGCAACCGAACTATGGGGATTCTGGAAGCGCCAACGCCGGCGTTTAATCAGGCTATGCAAGCCGTGTTTGACTTTGCACCACCGGAGAAACCCGGGCATAGAGTCTACGACGCAATTAAAGCCCTGCATGCCGGGCAAAGTAAAATGCTGATTTGTTTGGGCGGCAATATTGCGGCCGCGTCGGCTGATACTGCTTATACTGAGCAAGCACTCAGGCGCACAACCCTCATGGTGAATATCGCCACCAAGCTAAACCGCACGCATCTGGCTGTAGGTCAAGATGCATTGATTTTACCTTGCTTAGGGCGAACCGAAGCTGACACCACCGGCGGAAAGAATCAGGCGATTACGGTTGAAGACACCTTTAGCATGGTGCATGCGTCCAGTGGCAATACACCGCCAGCCAGCGACTTATTGAAATCCGAAACTGAAATCATTGCGCGTATTGCACAGTACACTCTGAAAGACCGTTTTGCCCTGGATTGGGAGTCACTCATTGCGGATTACAGCAACATACGGGAGCTCATTGCCCAAGTGATCCCCGGGTTCGATAATTTTAATGCGCAAATACAGCAGCCAGGTGGTTTTCACTTGTATAACAGCGCGGCAAATTTGCAGTGGAATACCGCGTCGGGGAAAGCCGAATTTAATGCAGTGGCATTACCTGATGCGTTATTCCCCGATAGCGTGCAGGCAAAAATCGCTCAGCAAGACTCACCCGTGTTCACCTTGCAAACTCTGCGCTCCCACGATCAGTACAACACCACCGTGTATGGCATGAACGACCGCTACCGTGGTGTATTTGGTGAACGCCAGCTGGTGTTCATGCATGCCGAAGATATGCGCCTGCTCGGCCTGACCGATAACTCGCTGGTGGATATCAGTACTATCTGGGATGACGATACAGAACGCAAAGTGACCCAATTTCGCGCGATGAGCTATGATATTCCCCAAGGGAACGTGGCGTGTTATTACCCGGAAACGAATCCGCTCATTCCGTTTGAAAGCGTCGGGTTGGCGTCGGCAACGCCTACATCCAAGTCGGTGCCGGTAGTGATAAGCCATGCCGAGTCATAAGTTGTCTGAATAAAAAGCAAAAGCGGAGGGTTTCTTGCTATAATGCGCGCGTTTCTTGAATTAACCTGTATTTGAGGCCGGTGCAATGCAATCAATTACCCTTCGTCAGCCAGATGACTGGCATCTTCATTTTCGCGATAACGACATGCTGGCTGAAACTGTGCCAGCCACGGCGCGCTGTTTTGCCCGTGCGATTGTGATGCCCAACCTGGTGCCGCCGGTAACCAATGCTGAACTGGCCATGGCGTACAAAGCGCGTATCGAAGCTGCACGTCCTGCAGGTAGTCAGTTCGAACCCTTGATGACCTTGTATCTGACCAACCAAACCACACCGGCTGACATTACAGCTGCCAAGGCCGCAGGCGTAGTGGCGTGCAAGCTGTATCCGGCAGGCGCAACCACCAACTCAGATGCCGCCGTAAAAGGCATCAATGCTCTGTATCCGGTGTTCGAACAAATGGAAAAAGACGGCGTATTGCTGTTGATCCATGGTGAAGTGACCGAGTCTCACGTAGATATTTTCGACCGCGAAAAAGTGTTTATCGACCAGTATATGGCGAAGATTGTAAAAGACTTCCCAGGGTTGAAAGTGGTATTCGAGCATATCACAACAGCCGATGCCGCGGATTTCGTTCTGGCCAACGGCGATAATATTGCCGCTACCATCACACCTCAGCATTTATTGTTAAACCGCAATGACTTGCTGGTCGGCGGCGTGCGCCCACACAACTACTGCTTACCGGTATTAAAACGCAATACGCATCAGCAGCGTCTGCGTGAAGTGGTTGCTGAAGGTTCTGCTAAATTCTTCTTGGGCACAGACTCCGCGCCTCACGCCAAACACCGCAAGGAAAACGCCTGTGGTTGCGCCGGTTGTTACAGCGCATGGAGTGCCATTGAGCTGTACGCGGAAGTCTTTGAACAATTAGACGCGCTGGATAAATTTGAAGCGTTTGCCAGCGAGAATGGTCCGGACTTTTATGGTTTACCGCGCAATACCGGCACGATCACACTGGTAAAAGAAAGTTGGCAGGTACCTGAAATAGTTACGCTGGCCGATGGTACTGAAATGGTGCCGTTTTTTGCGGGCCAAACACTGAACTGGAAACTGGCGTAACGATTTATGAGTGAGTTGTTTTCTGCCTTCGGGTTACGCTCGGAGCTTTTACAGGCTATAGATAAAGCGGGTTTCAGTGCGCCGCGGCCTATTCAGCAAGCTGCGTTGCCTGCCATCATTGAAGGCAAAGATGTGCTGGCTCAGGCGCAAACAGGATCAGGTAAAACCCTGGCGTTTGCGGCAGGCAGCCTGCAAACCCTGGATGTGAGCCTGAATGCACTGCAAACGCTGGTGCTCTGCCCAACTCGCGAGTTGGCTGAGCAGGTGGCTGAGCAATATAGGTTACTCGCCAAAGACTTGCCAAACGTGAAGGTGTTAACCCTGTGTGGTGGTCAGCCCATGGGACCGCAAATCAACTCACTCAAGCACGGTTGTCACATTATTGTGGGTACGCCGGGTCGGGTGATGGACCACGTGCAAAAACGCCGTATTTCTTTGGATGAACTGCGTGTACGCGTATTCGATGAAGCCGACCGCATGCTGGACATGGGCTTTACCGATGACCTGGCTGTTATCTTCAGTGGCTTGCGCGCACCGGTGCAAACCCTGATGTTTTCGGCTACGTTTACCGATGCGACTACGCATCTCGCTAAGCAATATTTATCGTCGCCGGAAACCATTACGGTTGACTCTGCCGCCCGCGCAAAAGTCTCGCAGCTTGTTTATGAAGTGGAAGACAAACATCGCTTTAATGCACTGAAAGCGTTATTGACCACGGAGCAGCCTAAAAGCGCGATTGTGTTCTGCCGCACACGTAAAACAACGCAGGACGTGGCTGATATGCTGGCACAGGAAGGGTTCGTGGCCGCTGCTATTCAGGGCGATATGGAACAAAGTGATCGCAATAGGGTACTTATGCAGTTTGCCAGCGATTGTCTGAATATTCTGGTTGCCACGGATGTTGCTGCACGAGGTTTGGATATCTCGGCGGTAGACTGCGTAGTGAACTATGATGTCAGCGAAAACCCCGATGCGCATATTCACCGAATTGGCCGTACAGGCCGTGCTGAGCAGCCGGGCATGGCATATACCCTGATGAGCGCGAACGAAGCGTCGTTACTTGCCGCTATTGAGATCCATACCGGTGAAGACTTGAAACGCAAGGGCGCACAAAGCCTGCGTTTTCACGCCAACCGTATTATTGAGCCAGAATTCAAATGCCTGCGTTTAGGGGCAGGGAAAAAAGCCAAGCTACGCCCGGGTGATATCCTGGGCGCACTCACTCAGGATGCGGGTATTCCCGGCGACGATATTGGCAAAATCAAAGTGCAGGCCAATGAAAGCTTTGTGGCCATTAAAGCTCGCAGTGTAAAACGCGCGTTGGGCTTATTCCGCGAAGGTAAAATCAAAGGTAAACGCGTACGGGCCTTTAAGCTATAGGCCATCGGGAGAGTAACATGGGCGGCGAAACAGATTTAAATACCTTACTCAAAGGCTTGTCGCCTGAGCTGCTCTCAGAGCACTATGTATTTGTCACACTTCCCAACTTTAGCGCTGATCAGTTCAATTCACTCGCTCCTTTGGGCTTGTTTCAGGAAGTTGAAGGCACGACGTTGATCCTCAATGAGCTGACTGCCCGTGATGCTGGCCTTGCATTTGAGGGCGTATTTCGCTGTATTACCTGTAAAGTGCATTCCAGTCTGGAAGCTGTGGGTATGACTGCAGCCATGAGCGCGGCGTTAACCGCTCAGGGGGTTAGCGCAAATGTGGTCGCAGCGTATTATCACGACCACATCTTTGTGCCTGCTACCGATGCCGACAAAGCCATGACGGCCCTGGCTTCATTAGCGGGTAACGACTGACTCTATCGTTAGCGCGCTACCAGATATTGCTGTAACCAGTCTTTAATCTCACTAAATGCCGCTGTACGGTGTTGCGTAAGGCCGTGATTGTCGCCTTCGAAGGTGACCAATTTATTGGTGTGGTTAGCAGCATTGAGTGCACTGGCAAGCAGCCTCGACTGTTCAACGTTCACTCTTGTGTCGGCTGTGCCGTGAAGCATTAAAATTGGCGCAGGCGGTAATTTGTCTATCCAGTTGATCACTGAGCGCTCATTAAGCAACTGTTCTTTTTGATTCGCATAGTCAGGCATGCGAGCAGCGTAGACTTTTTCCATTTCCGGGCGCCAGGCAATTGCTTGTTTCAGATCCGCATTGCCAGCTACGGATACAATAGCTTTTACATCAGTGAGATGTTTGGCCGCCAGGTAGCTTTGCATTACACCGCGACTCCAGCCTACCAGCGCAATACGGGATGTATCGGCATGAGGCAATGATTTCGCTAGATCAATGAGTGCCAGAACGTCATTCACGTCAGCGCCGCCAAATTCATCCTTGCCGTTATTTTCCAATCGACGACTTGAACCGCGGTACTGGCTGCCCAGTACAATGTAACCTTCATTAGCAAGTTCAGCGGGTAGATCCATTTTGGCTCCGAATACCACATAACCGAAACTAGCGTTTCCACCACGATTAAATATCACCACGGGCAGTGGCTTTTCAGGTGACTTTGGCGCCAGATAAAACCCTTCAACGTTGAAGTCGTCAGACTGGTAAGTAAAGTCGGTACAGTCTAAATCTGCTTTGCGCTGATTGAATTTCTCTGCCGGGAAAAATCGCTGGAACGCTTTTTCGTTAAATCCGGGCTTATTCTTTTTCAGTACGCTCGCCCATCTTTCATAGGACTCAAAAGGGCCCCTAAAACAGCTTTTAGGTTCCAGCATTTGTGTTTCTGCATATGTATTGGCACCTGTGAGCAGTGAAAAGCTAATGAGTAAAAGGCCTAATCGGTTCATAAATAACGTCCTGTCATTATCAAAAGGAGGTGAAACCAGCTCATAAAGAAAGAGCATGGCTTAATCGTCAGTCATGTTGACTGACCAAAGGTGATATAGAGGTGAAATAGAGCGAAAAGTTGCATTTTATTAGTGCGTTTTGTGCACAAACGATGCGCAAAAGACGGACAAAATATTGAAATCCACCCGAACAGACCGCCATATCTTGGTGTTGTCGTATATATTATACAGTTTGCCGCGGTTGAAGACGCACTGGCACCCCTGCTGCATAAATGGGCCACCCAACCATATTCACATCTAAATAAAAGGGGGGCTTTTCTTGAATCACTCATCTATGAGCCGGCGAGCTTTACTAGGCTGGATTGGTAAAACGGCTGGCGCGGGCGCCATGTACCAGGCGATGACATCGCTTGGCTTCGCGGCGGAATCTACACATCCCGGGACACTAAATCTTGGTAGTACGCCCAAGGGCGCATCTGTGCTGATCCTGGGGGCTGGACTGGCGGGCATGACTGCAGCGTATGAATTGCGCAAAGCCGGGTACAAGGTCACTATGCTGGAGTTTAATCAGCGCGCAGGTGGGCGCTGCTGGACACTCCGGGGCGGCGACACCTACACCGAACTGGGCGGCGCAACACAGCAGTGTCAGTTTGCCGAAGGGAACTACATTAACCCGGGTCCCTGGCGAGTGCCGTACCACCATCATCATGTGATGTCGTATATTAACGAATTCAACATCCCTATTGAGCCATTTATTCAGGTTAACTACAACGCACTGGTTCATTCAACTCACGCCTTTGGTGGCAAGCCTCAGCGCTATCGTGAAGTGCAGGCCGACTACCAGGGATATGCCGCTGAACTGCTTGCCAAAGTCTCAAATCAAGGTGGTTTAGATAAAGCTCTCTCTGTGGAAGACAGAGAAAAGCTGTTCGAGTCAATGCGTCACTGGGGCGCATTAAATGAAAGCGCGGAATATAAAAAGTCCTACGAGGTAAGTTTACGGCGCGGTTTTGCCATTCCTCCTGGCGGCGGATTGTCGCCTAAGCCGCAAGCTAGCGAGCTAATGGACAGAAGTGAACTGCTTCAATCTGAGTTATGGAAATACATTGTCAACGGTCAGGATATCGAGTTCCAAAGCAGTATTTTTCAGCCTGTTGGCGGCATGGACAATATTGCAAAGGCGTTCGAAAAGCGCGTGGGTGACACCATTCACTACGGTGCAAAGGTCACCAGAATTAACCAAAGCGACCAAGGCGTAAGCGTTGAGTATGAACAGCAAGGCGTAGCGAAAACCGCTAAGGCCGACTGGTGTGTGTGTACCATACCGCTTTCTATTCTTAGTCAAATCCCGGTCAAAGCCAGCAGTGCCATGCAATCGGCTATTCGCGCAGTACCGTATGCGGCATCAGTGAAGGTAGGCCTGGAATTCAAACGTCGGTTCTGGGAGCAGGATGACGCCATTTACGGTGGTGTGAGCTACACCAACTTACCTATTACCAATATCAGTTATCCAAGCACCAAATTCTGCGACAAAGGCAAAGGCGTGTTGCTAGGGGCCTATGTATGGGGTGCGAATGCCTTTGAATTTACTTCTTTGACACCTGAAGAGCGGGTAAAGAAAGCGGTGGAATACGGCAAAAAGATACATCCGCAATATGCCGACGAGTTCGACAACGGCATTTCTGTTGGCTGGCACCGGGTGCCATGGACCCAGGGGTGCTATGGCATGTGGACAGAGGCGTCGCGTGAAGAGCACTACGAAAACCTGTGCCAGATAGATGGCCGTTTAGTACTCGCCGGTGAACACGCTTCCAATTTGCCCGCGTGGCAGGAAGGCGCAATTTCGTCTGCCCATGATGCAATCAAGAGATTGCATCAAAAAGTAGTAAGTACTGCTGCTTAGCTATGGAGATTAAAGAATGAAGAAATTAATGAGAATCTTACTGGTGGCGAATATGCTGAGTGTAAGTACTTACACCATTGCAACGGATGACGCCGGCTTTTCCGAAGGCGCTAACTTCGAGGAAGTAACTGGAGAGGCACTTTATCATGCCATTTGTCAGGGCTGCCATATGCCAATGGCTCAGGGTGCCAAAGGTGCAGGTGCGTATCCTGCGTTGGCGCAAAACCCCAAGTTAGCCGCCGCGCCTTATGTGATCTATATGGTCAGCAACGGCATGGGTGGCATGCCGCCATTAAAGCAATACCTGTCTGACGAACAAATCGCCGAAGTGGTGAATTACACCCGTAGTCACTTTGGTAACCACTTTACCGACGCCGTCAGTGCAGACGACGTTAAAACCATTGCTCAACGATAAAATACAGGAACACAAAATGAAAAAATTAATGATTGCCCCACTTTTACTCAGCGCTGTGTTTGCGACAGCAGGCTGCAACGATGCTGATGCTAAGCCTGAAGCAAAAGAAACCGTGATCCGCCACGGCCTGATTGGCTCGGATTTCCCTATTCTTCGTGCGTCTGAAGTACCCGCTACCAGCACTATTGTTTTTCTGAGTGGCGCGGTGCCCGGTGTGAGTAACCCGGATGCGCCCAAAGGCAGTATGGAATCGTACGGAGACACAGAAACTCAAACAGTTAGCGTGCTGAACCGGATTGATGAGAACCTGAAAAGCCTGGGATTAACCATGGGTGATGTAATTAAGATGCAGGCGTTTTTGGTCGGCGACCCTGCGATGGATGGAAAAATGGATTTCGCCGGTTTTATGCGTGGTTACACACAGTTTTTTGGCACTGAAGCACAGCCAAATTTGCCTTCTCGTTCTGCCTTACAAATTGCGGGACTAGCGAATCCAAATTACTTGGTTGAGATCG
>NZ_CFIDRX010000030.1:0-30748 GCF_984433645.1 Marisediminitalea sp. | reverse complement strand
CCAACCCAGTATTCAACACGCTCAAGATCTAAACGCAGACGTTCTGCCTGACCTTGTGCAGTTGGGTTGAAGAAACCAACGTTTTCAATGAAACGACCGTTTCTTGCACGACGGCTGTCAGCCACCACTACTTGATAAAATGGACGCTTTTTGGCGCCACCACGCTGTAAACGAATAGTAACCATAAATGCCTCAAACTCGTTGTAGCGTTACCGTTAACTTACCTTTTGCCTTCGCTGTATACACAACGTACAAGGCGAAAGGCCGCGGAATTATACGTATCCAGCAACAAATTGCAAGGTTAAAGCACGATAAAAGCGCATAGCCATTAAAGTTTTTCCGACATTCATCCTGTTTAACGCCGTGAGTTGAGCTGTACGCCTTATATGAACAGGTGAAACAGTGATCGAATTTGCAAAATCGGGGTATCATAATCAGAACGTTAATGCATGACGGTTTTCGTACTTCTTTGTAGAAAATTGATGTAGCGACAATCACTTGCCTGTTTAGCACATCACCCAGAGGCTACCTTGATCACCACTAAAGACGTCCTTAAATGGCTACTAAGCCTGTTATCTCCCTATAAAAAACACGTTGTATTGGCTTTATTGGCACTATTTGTGGCTGCATCGTCGTGGTTGTTACTCGGCCAAGGCATCAAACTGACCGTCGACGAAGGCATGAATGCCGAGCAACTGCATAAACTCAATACCGCCATTGGCTGGGTACTGGCATTTACCGTGCTGGGATGCCTGGCAACGTATTTTCGCTTTTACCTTATGACCTGGCTGGGCGAACGTATCAGCGCCGATATCCGCATTAACGTATACAACCATTTATTATCACTCCCGCCGGGGTTCTTTGCCGAAACTCGCACAGGTGAAGTAATTTCGCGCTTTACCAACGACACGGCGGTCATTCAGACCGTGGTAGGCATGAGCTTATCCATGGCCATTCGTTCCGTCATTGGATTCGTGGGCGCACTTGTTCTTATGGCTATTACCAGTCCCCTGCTCACGCTGTGCGTACTCGGCGCTGTGCCGTTAATCCTTATTCCACTTCGAATCATTGCGCCGAAGGTACGCACCTATTCCAGATTAAGTCAGGACAGAATTGCAGACATCGGCGCTCAGGTAGACGAAACGCTGCATGAAATCATGGTAGTACAAGCCTTTACCGCAGAATCAGTCGAGCGCGGTAAATTTGCCAATACGGTTCACTCTGCATTAAAAGCCGCCTCAACGCGTATTCATTTTCGTTCGATGTTAATTGGCATCATTATGCTGGTCAGTATGCTGTCTATTATTGGCATAGGCTGGCTGGGGATTCGCCAGGTGCTGACCGGAGAAATTTCTGCCGGCCAGCTATCTGCGTTTCTATTTTACGCCGTGTTTGCCGGAAGCAGCATTGCAACAGTCAGTGAAGTACTGGGTGAAATTCAACGCGGTGTTGGCGCCAGTGAGCGCCTGCTGGAATTATTAGCCACTCAACCAGACAACGCGGGAGGAGAAACGCAACCCGCCATATTCAATGAACCGCCTGCGATCCAGTTTGATCAGGTTGAATTTAGCTATACGCCATCATCTTCCCTCTTCACGGACCTGAGCCTTACCATTCAACCTGGCGAATGTGTGGCATTAGTGGGACCAAGCGGCGCAGGGAAATCGACATTATTTCAGCTGTTGCTTCGCTTTTATCACATTAGCCGGGGGCGGATTACTATTAATGAGCACGACATTAATACGCTCTCGTTACAAAGCTTGCGCGAGCACATTGCTATCGTGCCCCAGGAACCCGTTATTTTTGCCACAACCGTCGCAGAAAACATTCGTTATGGCCGGCCATCAGCGAGTGACGAAGAATTAAAGCAAGCCGCGCTACAGGCCTATGCCGACGAGTTTATTCACACACTTTCCGACGGCTACGCCACAGAACTGGGAGAGCGAGGCGTGAAGTTGTCCGGTGGACAACGACAACGAATTGCAATTGCCCGGGCCATTCTGGCTGACCGCCCCATCTTACTCCTCGACGAAGCTACCAGTGCTCTGGACGCGGTAAGTGAACACAAAGTGCAGCAAGCATTGAATAATCTTATAAAAGGTAGGACCACTTTGGTGATCGCCCATCGCCTCGCGACTGTACAAATGACCGACCGCATTCTGGTGATGGAGAACGGTAAGATCAGAAACGCGGGTACACATACTGAATTACTGAAAAACGACACACTGTATCGGGAATACGCTGAACTACAACTCATGGGGTAGTGTGCAACTAATGCTTTAGTAATAATACGCATTATTATTTGCCGATAACGTTGTGAGCCGGCCTGGCTTTTGGCTCACTAACAATGGACACAACATGCAAAACCTAAAAACAAGAACAGTCTTATTTTTATTCGGGCTCAGCCTTGCACTGAGTAGCCCACTTTCTCATGCCCAAAGCTGGGGTGGAAACCGACCCAAGCTGGTCGTCCTCAACAAAATAGAATTCCAACGCGAACAAAAAACCGTTCAGGCGGTTGGGACAGCTGAAGCCATTCGCGCAGTAACACTTTACCCAGCCGTTGCCGATGAAGTTACAGCTATCGATTTTCGTCCGGGTCAATATGTGAATAAAGGCGATGTGTTGCTCACCCTGGACGACCGTCGTCAGGTCGTCGCTGTAAAACGTGCTGAAATTCAACTCAAGGAAGCTGAGCGCGCACTACAACGTTTGCTGGACAGTCAATCCAGAGGCGCGGTTGCACAGAGCGACATCGACTTAGCCACAACAACTCGCGACCTTGCCAAAGTAACACTTGATGAAGCAAAAGCAGATTTGGCCGATCGCCGTATCATTGCCCCTTTTAGTGGCTTTGTTGGATTAACCGACGTTGAAGTTGGTGACCGAATTACTACCACAACAGCAGTGACTACGTTGGATGATCGCAGTTCGCTGTATGTAAACTTCCGCGCACCTGAGTCTGCAGTAGGCCTGCTACAAAGCGAATCCTCGGTTGAGTTACAACCCTGGTCAAACCGTACACTGAGCTTAAATGCCAGTATTGCGCAGCTGGACTCCCGTATAAATACCACCGACCGGACTATGGCTGCTCGCGCTTTACTCGACAATGCTGACGATCAGTATCGCCCGGGTATGAGTTTCAGAGTCAACCTGACAATGCACGGCGAGCGCTATGCCGCCATCCCTGAATCAGCGTTGCTATGGGGCGCTACCGGTGCATACATATACAAAGCAATTGAAGGCAAAGCCAAGCGAGTTGATGTCAGTGTTCATCAACGCCTCCGCGGCACCATTCTGGTTACCGGTGAACTTGGCGAAGGTGATCTGTTAATTGCTGAAGGCATTCAGCGTTTACGTGAAGGCCAGGAAGTCACCACCTCATTAGCACGAGGCAACGTGAATGAGTAACCTGAATCAGGCTGTTAACGACCTGCCTTCACTGTCGATTCGCCGCCCTGTACTTATTATTGTACTGAACCTGCTGATTGCCATCGCCGGGTATGCCGCTCTGAATGGCCTTGAAGTCCGTGAGTTGCCCGATGTAGATACGCCTACTATTACCGTTACTGCGCAATTCCCGGGCGCATCACCGGAAACCGTTGATGCGGAAGTGACCGCGCACCTTGAAGGCGCAGTAGCACGTGTTAGTGGCGTGAAGAATATCTACGCGCAGAGTGAAGAGAACTCTGCCAGGGTACGAGTTGAGTTTCGCCCCGGTATCAATTTAGAAGATGCGGCCAACGAAACCCGTGAATCAGTTAGCCGGGTGCAGCGCCAGTTACCCGACGATGTAGAGCAACTTGCGATTATCAAGGCTGACAACGACGCACAAGCGGTGGTTAGTCTCGCCGTGTGGAGTGATTCTCTGGACCTGGAAACCCTGACAGAAAAAGTCGATACCGACCTCGCACCGTTGTTTTTAAGCATTCCCGGTGTAGCGGATGTGCGATTAAATGGCGACCGCGAGCGCGTATTGCGAGTCTCGGTTGACCCGCTGCGCCTAACCAGCTTTGGGTTGTCTATGACCGATGTGGCCAATGTCTTGCGTCTGGCCCCATTCGACGTGCCAGCAGGCAGTATTCAGTCCAGCGACCAAATGCTTATTGTCCGGGCTGACGCCACCTCAATAACGGCAGAAGATGTAAAAGACATCATCATTAGCGGTGATACGCGGGTTGGCGATGTAGCCAGCGTGTATTTCGGACCGGCAGACTCAGGCAGTGTGGTGCGTCTGGACGGCACTCCCGTGTTGGGAGTCGGTATTATTCGTCAGGCCAGCTCTAACACTATTGAAATTTCCGACGAAGTGCTGGCCATGGTAGAGAGTCTGGACAAACGCTTCCCGGACATGCACATCGTTGTTACTTCTGACGACGCCGAATTTATCCGCGACTCCGTGGAAGAAGTGGCCTTTTCACTGGCCCTGACTATTGCTCTGGTTGTTTTTACCCTGTTGGTATTTATTGGTTCATGGCGGGCAACCATTGTCCCTGCCCTGTCCATTCCGGTGTCCCTGACCGGCGCACTGGCTATCATCTGGCTACTGGGCTTCTCGGTAAACATCCTGACACTACTGGCCCTGGTATTAGCAACAGGCATGATTGTAGATGACGCCATTGTTGTGTCTGAGAATATTCAGCGTAGACGCACCATGGGCCTTGGCGCTCGTGCGGCAGCGGTAATTGGTACCCGTGAGGTGTTCTTTGCGGTGGTAGCGACTACCGCGGTGCTCGCGTCGGTATTTATCCCTATTGCTTTCCTGCCGTCCACTGCAGGGCGACTGTTCCGGGAATTCGGCGGCGTTTTGGCCGGCTCGGTCATTATCTCGTCATTTGTCGCGTTGTCACTGGTCCCTGCGCTTACTGCACGCCTGCCGGTTAAAAAGCCAGGCGAGAAAAAGAGTTTATTCGACAGTACGCTGGGTAAAGTGGGCCATGTCTGTTTGTCGGGTTATCAGCGCAGTTTGCTGTGGTCGCTTAAATACGCCTGGTGGATAGTTGCATTTTCCATTCTGGCTGCGGTGGGCGCTTACTTTACCATGCAATCCATCGACAACGAGTTATTGCCCAGTGAAGACCGCGGCACCATTCGTATCTTTGCTCGTGGTCCAGATGGCGTTGGCCTCAACTTTATGGACCGTCAGGCCATAAAAATGGAAAACGTGCTGATGCCCTACGTGGAAAACGAGACCATTGAGTCCATTTATACCGTAGTCGGTCAATGGGACCCTAATATCGTATTTATCACTGCTAACCTAAAGCACTGGGATGAGCGCGATAAGTCACTGCAGGACATCGTTGGCGAGATTCGTCCGGTGTTGCAATCTGTCCCCGGCGCCCCCGGCTTCCCGTTTGGCGGTAACAGTTTGAACTTACGCGGTCAGGGCGGTGGTCTTGAGCTTGCGTTGACGGGTGACAACTACGAACGCATTTACAATGCCGCCGTGATTTTTGCCCGGGAAATTGAAGATCGCCTGCCCGAGTTAGGCACACCACAAATCAGCTACGAGCCAACACAACCTCAGTTGCGGGTTAATATTGACCGTCGTCGTGCAGAAGAACTGGGCGTGCCCCTAAGCGATATTTCTGCAACGCTGCGCTCTGCCATCGCGGGGAATGATATTGTCGACTTAAACGTCGGCGACCAGGCTATACCGATCATTCTGCAAACCAACGACCGCAATACCAGCAACCCATCGGATTTGGCAAATCTTTACGTCAAGTCAGACAATGGCAGCCTGGTCCCTCTGTCCAGCGTCGCCTACATCACTGAAGAAGGCGTTGCTGCAGAGCTGGAGCGTCAGGCTCAACGCCGGGCGATTAAGGTAGAAATGGATCTGCCTGAAACGATTGCAATTAACGACGCTGTAGAGCAACTGCGCACGGTTGGTCAGGACGTGCTGCCTGACGGCATTGGCATGATTTTCCTGGGTGAAGCACAAACGTTCGAGGAAACCTCAAAACAGGTGGCGCGAACTTACGTGCTCGCCTTTGTCATTGTGTTCCTGGTACTTGCCGCCCAATTTGAAAGTGTGAACAGTGCCGTGGTGGTTATGCTTACCGTTCCCTTTGGTATCGCAGCCGCTGTTTATGCGTTGTACATTACGGGTACAACCATAAATGTATATTCGCAAATTGGTCTGGTAATGTTGATTGGTCTGCTGGCGAAAAATGCCATTCTGTTGGTGGAATTTGCTGACCAGCTTCGCGACCGCGGCTACGCGGTGTATGACGCTATTTTAGAAGCCGGACGGGTTCGTCTTCGTCCGATCATGATGACACTGGTATCCACCATCCTGGGTGGCCTGCCGCTAATTCTGTCAACCGGCGCTGGTGCGGAAGCGCGCAACGCTATTGGTTGGGTAGTATTTGGCGGTCTTGGCATCGCGGTTGTCTTTACGCTTTATCTGACTCCGGTTATTTACCTGGGCTTAGCAAGATTCACCAAGCCTCGTGCCGACGAAACACGCCAGTTAGAACAAGAACTGGAAGCCGCAGAAGTATAATTGGTAACGCAATACGTCAGTCAGGTCGTTTGGCCTGACTGGCATTTTCCAGAAACATTAGCAGTTGCGCGATCATTTCGTCGAAGTACGGATTAAACGTGAGACGAGCAACGACTTTCCCTTCCCCTTCCTGCCCCCAGGGGCCATACCAGAGTGTATTTGTCGGTGTCGACGGACACTGTGCTTCGATGTCATCGGGTTGACCATTGTCGCAGATACGTACACTGCCGTTAGTGCCGTACAACGAATTATGTTCGCTAAACAACACACTCATATGGGACGCTGCCAAAGCGCGCTCACGCGACACAGGAAAGGGTTGTACACGCGCTCCCTCTGGCGCTGTTTCAGCGCTGCCCATCCAGAGTAAGACATTGTCTGAGTGGTAAAGCTGTGTATTGAGTTGGGATGCGACCGCCTGCACGTCCACCACGCTGTCGCCTTCTGCCAGCACAGCGAAGTGAGGCAGAGTATGTTGCGTTTGCTCAATGACGTGCTGTACGGCCTCAACACTGCCCTGATAAGCCGCAAATCCCTGCATAGCAATGGAATTATAGCGCGCGGGATTATCTTCCGGCTCTACATTTGGCCAGGGCCAGACATCGGTCACCCAAGGGGCAAGTCGGGTGACAAAAAAGTTAGGTAAAAATGCCGGAGAAAACAGTATCAGTCCCGAAATATCCCGTCGTGACGACGCGGTGACGGTGACTAAATTCGCGCCGGTTGAAAATCCGCCCAGAAACAAGGTTTCCACATTCGGAGCAAATGCCTCAACCTGAAAGTCGACCGTTTGCTGCCACAAATCATATCGGGCATTCAACATGTCACCCGGCTGAGAACCATGGCCCGGCAACAGTATGGTTCTTACCCAGAAACCCCGTTCACAGAGAGGCGCGCTGATATCGCGGAAAAAATAAGGCGAATCGCCCAACCCATGTACCAGTAAAATACCGCGGGAGTTACCCTGACCACATTCAAATGGCGTATTGAAAGCCGCCTCGGTAGCAAGGTCGAACTTGACCGGGTGGCGATGCGCAAGCAGCCATTCATTTACGGCTGTCTGATAGGCTGAAAATGGCTTTACACTAAAAGGAACAACGGTGCTTTCTGCATGAAACGGCGCTGACTGTCGGGACTGACACCCGGTTAACCAGCCTGCCGTTAACAGCAGTGCTACCAAACCCAGCAAGCAAAGCCGCAGAACCGAACCCAATACACTTTTTCTTGCCATTATGTTAACGCCGAAACCGGTTATTGAGCGGCTTTCGCACGTTGTGCTTCAAGTTGTTTGCGGAACGTGTTGGACAGCGCTTCCAGTTCATTTACTGCACCACGCATATGAGTAACCAGTTGTTCCCTGAAAGCAGTGGATAACAGTTGAGACTGACTTCGCATTTTTTGACCAACGGGAGAGCGATGAAATGCCAGAATTTGGTCCATTTCATCTTCGGTGAAGTGTTCTAAATAGATGGACGCGATGGCTTTATTTAATTCCGGTTCATTCAACTTGTTACGCAAAATCGTATCGAGATCTTGCATAAACTTTTCCACCATGGGCCGCTCTTCTGCAGTGATTTGCATGCGGCTAATTGCCGTCCCCGTGGTGTGTTTAAACTGGGCAATAAGCATTTCTTTCGATGTTTCCCCACCCAAAGCCTGAGCAACCAACATGGCCTTTTCCATAACCGGCTCCACAGCGGAGGCAGATAAACTAACAACGAGAGTCAGAAGACAGATCCAATATCGCATTTTGATAATTAAATAAGTGAGCAGTGCTGTAAAGCCTACCACAGCCTTGCTGGCCAGGAGAGTATTTTGCCGACTGATTTTCAGCCGGCGAAAAATAGAAAACTAAGAGGCGGTCTCTGTGAGTGCTTTGGCGAGTAGCTTGTGAGTAAGTAAGCTCAGCAATTCAGTTTCTTCATCACTGCGCTCACCATCGACCCCGGTCATCACCGTGGCCACTTCTACCGCCCGATTGGCGTCTTTGACCAGTTGAGGTTGCAAGGACTTAAGCACATCGGTCGCTTCGCCGGCATCGATGGCCGTTCGCGTGTGATAAATCACGTCATTCATAAACGCGTCCCGACTGATGGGGCTATCCCAGTCCAGAGACTCTAACAGTTCGTCCAGGTAATCCTGTTCAGTAAGGGTAATCTTGCCGTCGACCTGATAAAACAATACTGCCATTTTTATCAGCGCTTCTTGATATTGTTGTTGTGTTGATAATTGCATAACGACTCCAGCTATTTCTATCGGCATCCGGCCAATAACAACTGTGTTATTATACTTGCAAATGTAAAAATAAGGTTAATTATTTTTACATTTTCATCGCAAAAAAACGAACTATCAGCGACAACATCCGCATATCAACACGTTACCTGAGCCCTACCAACACATCACTAATAATGAAGTTACCGTTAAAGATCTTGTCGGGCTCTCCCAGGGTATCGATGGCAAAAAACTGCTTATCTTCGTCCTGCAGCCCCTGATAACCGCCAATTACCTGATAGATCCACACCTCGGGATCAAACTCCAGCGACTGTGCGCTATAAAACTCCAGTGCTGACATAGATTGCCCTGAGTCGATTACCTCGCAAAAATACGCGTCGACCGCTTGCTGTAATGGATCGCGGGTTAATTCGACTTGTTGCTGTTCACTTACCTGAATCTCTGCGCTTTTTTGCTCAGCGGTGTGCACCGGCTTTCTGCGATAGACCGAACTCAACGCCCCAACCAGTTGTTGTAATTCCTGCTCATGATTAACCTGATTCACATCGACACTGGCCGGCTGAATCAATGCCGCAGACTGATTAAACAGCACAGGCACCTGAGTGAGATTAGGGTAATTGCCCGGTGTAAAGTCTGGCTGCTGATCCATATGCAGCAAAAACCCTTTTAGTAATCGGGTTCGGCCCTGGAATTCGCGGAAGCGACCAAGCAAGTCGATTAAGCGCGCCTGGGCAACCGACAGCTCCTGGGTGGCTTTCGAAAAACTCTGCTGTAAGGCAACCACCAGCAAGTGCCGCAACTCTCTGTTGCCACCGGCTATTTCACTGAGTTCATCAAAGCGAAAGCACTCCAACTGATTCAATAATTCAGACACCTGCCCCTGAGCCAGCTCATTCTCACGAATTTTTGCCTCAACCGAAGACACGTAACCAAACTCGTTATTAATTCGGCTGAACATGACCCGAACACTGTTTGCCAGCGACTCTGTCAGCTGATAGACATGCTCGGTCAGGTCCGTCATATAGGCATGTGCTTCGTTGAATCGATTGTAATGCAGCGCTTCTTTGTAGTGTTCTGCCAGAGTTTTCAAACTGGCCAGTGCTGAGCCCACATTGGCATCGATGTTTCGATTCCGCTCATCCTGCAAGCCACTTTCAAGCAGTGTTCTTACCGCACTTTTCAGGCGCAGCGCGCTTTGTGGATCCGGACGCCACAAAATACCCAACTGCACCAATTGTTCGAGAATCTTTTTGCTGTGCGCCGCCTCGTCAACTACGCCATTCACATAGGCCTGCATGATCAGATCACTGTGGCGACCCAACGCATTTAATAAGCGGGTTCCGGCCTGGATCAGCACCTGGCTCATAGCAGGCTACCCTGCTGAATAGCTGCTTCTGCCTGCTCCGACAATGACAATGACTCGGTCTCGTCGATAAAGCGGATGACCTCGTACAGATGCTCTACTTTACCGGTGGCAATATAAATTTGCTTATCCGGGTTTGGCTTAATCAGATACCCAAGATCGGTCAAACGTTTAAACACCTGTTTCAGCTGTCCGTCCACATTCACACTGGTGGAGCCAAACAAGCGGTAGCGGGAAATTTTTTCCAATTGCTCAGCATAAGCCGGTGTATCTTCGATAACCGTTTGCACTTCGTTCATACGAATCGCATTGCCCATCACTAATGGACGGTCGCTTTCACTGGCTTGTTGTACTAGCAATAACCATTCAACAAGGGGAACCAACCCGGATGTCGTTTCCTGAAACTGCTGTAGCAAGACTTTGCGTTCAGGTTCACCGAGGGTCAGGTAAGCGGCGAAAAACACCTCGCCTTCACCGGTTGTAGCCAGTGTGCGATTCAGAATGTTCAGATGCGGCTCAACTTTGGCCGCGTTATCGCGACTTTTCAGATACCGCCAGCCCTCTTCATCGCTGACCTGACAAATGAACTGTCCTTCTAACAATTTGCTCAGCACGCGGCCTTGTTCTGTCATCATGCTGAAACCTCCTGCTGCTTACGCGCCTGTATTCTGGCCGATAAATCACTGGTCTTCGGTTGTACTACCTGTAGTTGCTTGCTGACCTTGTCAATCAGATAGCGATTTTCAAACAGTTTTAGGACGTCTGATTCCGGGTTAGGGAAAGCCCCGACAACACTGATGTTGTTGCTTTGACAGGCGTCGAATATTTTCTTCACGTTACTTTGGTGAAGCGTACCCAGCTCATCAATTGGCCAGTGAATAATAACGTCTGCGCCACCGCGCAATAATCGGGTAAAGGCCAGCAGGAACTTACACAGGATCAGGTAGGCCATACCATGACTCGACGACTCATTGAGCTGACGATCGGTACGGATAATCAAATCGCTGTTTCCTTCGCGCAGGTGCAACTCGATATCCAGCAATTTGCTGATCCCGCCCGACAACGCGGCACGCCCAAGTATATCCAGAACCGAACGCATACTCTGGCCATAGTCGTCTTCAGGCAGGTCATGCGCGCCCTCTTCCATCCATTGGTCATATAAAGCGCGGAAGCGTTCAAGTTCCGGCCAGAACTCCAGTTCGCTAATACGCGAACGGATCTTCACCGCAGAATCGGATACCCCGTCGAGGAACAGTTCTCCGTCGACCTCTTTGGAGATACGACGGCTTTGACTCACTATGCGCTTGTCGATATCGGCCAGTACAAAGTAGTACTGACTTAAATCAGCACCGAATATACGACCCTGTTCTCGCAAGCCCTGCATCTTCTGTGGCACGATAACGTTCAGCAGTTGCGCCAGGTGTGTCACCATACGGCGGTGGTCGACCCCTTTCACGCCGTGAGCATTGATAACCGCACATTCCTCACGCGCACGCTCCCAGGTGTCAGACAAGCCGGTACCGGCTTGTGCGGCAATGAGCTGATCGAAGCGCTCAACGTAATTGCGCACATCACTTAACAACTCTTCGCGCTCTTTCAACAGTCCCTGCACGCGTGACAAGCGCTGAGTAATACTCAGCTCGTCGTGCTGCCACTGCGCACTGCTGTCTGATTTAGGCAGGCTCTGTTTAGCCAGTGTTTTACTTAACGTATCTACCTGCGTGAGCTGCTCAGCCGCGGTAGAGGTGACTTTTTCCAACTCAACTTGCTGCGCTTTCAGGCTGTCCCGGCGTTCGCGGTATTCATTTTGAAGCTGCGTTAATTCACGCTCCGCGTCGCTCAGTACTTTTCGTGCTTTATTCAACCCTTGTTGCCAGGTAACTTTGTGGCCGGTAAATACGGTTTGATACCAGCGCTCGTAGTCACTTACCTTGTGACGATGCGTTTCTGTGCGATAAATCGAATCTTTCAGTGCTTTCAGGTCTTTCTTCAGCTTACCAATTTCATCGACGTCCACACCGCGCTGGTTTAATTCGTTCTCCAACCAACGCGCCATTTCCTGTTTATCTTGTTCCGCAGACTGGCGAACTCGCTTGATTTCACCTTCCACCTGAGCAATACGTGCATCGCTGTCAGCAATCAGTTGTTGCCAGTGGAAGCTGTGTTCGGTTTCCGCCTCGCGCTGTTGATCTTTTACCTCGTCGCGATCCAGTTCAAACTGCGCGGTCAGTTTTTTCTGCGATTGCTGGTTATTGTCTAATTGACTACGTGCTTGTTGTTTACGCTCTTTCAACGCGTGCTGGTATTCACTTAATACCGCTTCTTTGTCTTGATTCGCGCGTTTACGCGCCGCTTCAGCACTGCGAACTGCGTTGTCTTGTTTAGTCACAGCCAGCTCTGCAACACGCACGACTTCATTGGCTTTTGCCAGTTCCACTTCGGCCGTATTTTGTGCCTCAGCGGCTTCAGCTAGCTGCTGCTCAGCCTCGGCCAGCGCCTGTTTCAGACTCTGCTCGGTTTGCGCGTACTCTGGTGACGACAGGTTTTCCAGTGACAATGCCACACCGAAAAACGATGCAGAATCACCCTCGGCTTTCGGCGCTAAATCAGTGCGCTCCAGTAACTCAGGGCGGATAAGTTTACCTACTGAGCTTTCCCAGTCGTCAACGTTAGCGCGCAAAAACTCCAGCAGTGAGCCTTCCCCCGGATACAGCAACGCGTTTACGTCGGCTACGCGCTGTTCCATTTTACGATACTGGTTACGGGCTTTTTCCAATGCCTGATTCGCACTTTCCCGCGCCTGAACGGCTTTTTGGAACTCTGACTGGCTCTGTCGATATTGGGCGCGCACAGTATCTTCGTGCACGCTTGCTTCTTTTACTGCCGCATCCAACAGTTCCAGTTGAGACTGTTCAAATTCGTTATAACCCGCGTTATTCAGTGCTGCCTTACACTCAGCTTCAGCGACCTTCAAGGCGTTCAAACGAGTCTGATACGTTTCACTTAACGTCGTAATTTGCTGCGCGTAGTCTTCTTTGATGTTCTGCAGTGCATCGCGTTCTTGTTGTTGCTGAGTTGCACGCTTTTCCTGTGCCTCCTGGCGTACGGCAGACAGTTCATCGAGTTGCTCAGCGGTTTTCTCACCCAGCTCCGCGACCCGGCGATTGTAGGTGGATTCAATATCCTGATGCTGCTCGGTGAGTAACGTGTATCGGCTGGACAACAGTTCCAGGTCACGCTGCCATTGCGGCAGTTTGGCGACATCTTCTTTAAGCTGCTCGATGTCCTGTTCCTGCCAGTTCTCAAACTCGCGTTCCACTGCATCGAGTTCTGCCGTGTATTTTTCAACGTCGGCGCGGGAACCTGAGATTTGCAGATTTAATTCATCGCGACGCTCATTCCAACTGTTGTCATTTGCTTTGCGTTCATGCTGCACATCGTCCAGTTGCTGACGACCTTTTTCCACCCTAGCTGTGAGGTGTGATTTATCCAGTTCAAAGACCTGTTTAAGTTCAGACAGCGCCGTTTCTGCTTCCTGTAACGCGAGATCGGCCTGCTCCAAGCGGGTAAATTCCGGTCGGACTTTGTCGAAAGCTCGAATGAGATGGCATTCGCGGATCCAATCATCAACTCGGTTACGCGACAAACTGGATGTAGGCGGTTGAACCCCATCTTCTTCCAAAATCGCTGCAATCATGGCTTTGATGGTTTCCATTTTGCCTTCTTTGGAGTGCACGGCCTTGGCCAGTTTTTCGATGTGGCGTAAATGTTCAGACTGCTGACTTAAACTGAACACCTTTGCATAGCCCAACAACTCCCGTGAACTGCTGCTTTGATTCAACACACCCTGGTCGTTTTGCAATACGGCACGAAAATCTTTGGTAGTGAGCAAGCTGGATACGATCACGTTGTTGCGCTTCATGGCTCGTGCTACTTCCGTACTGGACAAGGACGCATGTTTGCCATTTTTTTGTTCAAACAAGTAATCATCAAGCGTAAAGGGTTTAGCAATAAAGCGGTAATTAACCCCTGTCCCGTTGGACGTGAGTACAGCCTGGCATAAGTCCCCTTCTGCCCGGGTATATTCATAGATAATGAACGACGACGTACGCGGTAAATACCAGCGTTCAAAACTGTCCCGTGTGGCGGGTACTACCCGGCTGGGGTATTCGCCGTAGAAAACGGGTATCAGGCGCTGTAATGTGGTTTTACCCGATGCATTGGTACCACAGATATTGGTGTGTCCGTCTAGTTTTAGTTCTACTACACCGGGTAAATGGGTGTCGATAAGAATAATACGTTTAAGGCCAGCCATAGGTTTCCTGTATTTTTGTCATCTTCCGTTGTTTGGCACTACGCCACATGGTGTGAATATACATCATGTACGGAAGGGCCTGAACGATGTTCAATCAGGCGTATTCGCCATGATTTGAACCAGTCTGTTCCAGACTGTGATTTGAGTCTCGTTGACCCGAAACAGCTAAATATAAATTCTCAGCCGGTTTCGGACAAATAGCATTAACACGTCAGTGTATTATGAATTCGGCGCAATGCGAAGCCATAGCTCGCTTTCAGAGGAGCTTAAGCGAACCGTTTGACGGTTTTTCAGTCAATTTCAGACGAAATGTTGCGAGGATTATTTTAACCTGAGGCAGCAATGCTCCGAGCCAGTATTTTTCTTCAGGATAGGAACGATTTGAAAAGCGTTGTTTGGTGTTATTTTGTGCCGACACTGAACAACAATCGTTCAACACTCCCCTCCTGAAAAGCAGACAGAATGATGACAACTACTCTATTACATTCAACCAGAAGGCCTGGTTTTCCTTGAATTCCGGATCCTGTTGCAAACGCTTTAGCACCCCATTAATGTGCCCGACAGCGCGCTTTCCCCAGGGGTTATTTGTGCAACCGATTGCGCCTTCTACCAACGTATCACCCATTTCCGTGACGGGTAGAAAGACCAGCGAGTCATCGTGCTCAGTCATCGAAAAGTATTTTAGCACGGATGGATAATCTATCGTGTAGTCGAGCCTGCCTCTGGCGATTTGACGCAACACTCGCAGAGGTCCTTCAGTTCCGGCGATTTCAAGAATATGTGGTTGGCCAATTTGTTTATTCAATATACTTTGCAAAGCGTCAGGGTACTTTCTTGCACTCGGTAATCCAAACGCCAGTGTATGAATAGACATTAACTTGGCAAAAGACACGGGTGTATTTTCAGATAACTCAAGTTTGGTTAAAAAAGACCGGTGGATAATGACCCCCAAAGCGGGATAACGCATGGTGGTATCGCTGTAGGTATAAGTGCCAGAGTCTTCCCGTTTGATCATGCAGGGAAAACACAGGTTTTCCGCTTCTCCTACATATTTGTTAACCCGAGGATGCGGATAGATTTCCACACTGGTATCAAGATCAGCCAGCAACACATTCAGTTTGTCGGTCATTACATCACAAATACCATAACCCTTTAACTTTCCATTCATTATATGAAAAGGCGGCGACGGATTTTTAGCCCACACTATGGCATCACCAGCCGCACCAGCTGTCTGAGAATAAACCAGAGATATGAATGCCAGACACAACAGGCAAATCGACTTAAACGGCAAGGTGGTCTCCCGCGAAAAACACACAAAAATTTGGCTTCGTAACGGACAGTTTGCCAGATTGAAATGAAATCGTCTCGACCGAATAACGAGTTATTTCAATCAAAGTGTAAATAGGATACTGCGCCAGGCCTATAGACAAAAAACCGGCACAAAGGCCGGTTTTTAATAACTGTTTATACGAGCGATTGTATTATCGCGGCGGGAACATGCCGCCTGGACCGCCCATACCACCTGGGCCACCGCCTGGCGGCATCATGCCTTTCATCTGGCGCATCATTTTCTTCATGCCGCCGCCAGACATCTTTTTCATCATTTTCTGCATTTGGGTAAACTGCTTGAGCAACCGGTTTACATCCTGAATTTGTGTACCGGAACCCGCTGCGATACGACGCTTGCGGGAGCCCTTAATGACTTCCGGCTTTTCGCGCTCAGCAGGCGTCATGGAATTAATGATCGCTTCCATTTGCACAAACTGTTTGTCGTTCGCCTGGTCTTTGATCTTGGCGCTCATGCCGCCCATACCCGGCAGCTTGTCGAGCATGCCCATCATGCCACCCATGTTGCGCATTTGTTCGAGCTGCTCTTTAAAGTCCTGAAGATCAAAGCCTTTGCCCTTCTGAACTTTCTTCGCCAGTTTCTGCGCTTTGTCTTTATCGACTTTGCGCTCTACTTCTTCGATAAGGCTTAATACGTCGCCCATACCCAGTATACGTGACGCAATACGCTCAGGGTGGAACGGCTCCAACGCATCGAGCTTTTCACCCATACCGATAAATTTAATGGGTTTACCGGTGATTTTACGCACCGACAACGCTGCACCACCGCGCGCATCACCGTCAGCTTTGGTTAGGATAACACCGGTTAGTGGCAGCGCTTCGTTGAAGGCTTTCGCTGTATTCGCCGCATCCTGACCGGTCATGGCATCAACGACAAATAACGTTTCAACCGGCTTAACTGCAGCGTGCAATGCTTTGATTTCGTCCATCATGTCACTATCGACATGCAGACGGCCTGCGGTATCCACTAACAGTACATCGAAGAACTGTTTACGTGCAGCATCAATGGCGTCATTAACAATATCGACAGGCTTTTGCAAAATTGTCGATGGGAAAAAGTTGACGCCGACATCTTCTGCCAGGGTTTCAAGCTGTTTGATGGCCGCCGGACGATACACGTCAGCACTGACCACCATGACTTTTTTCTTTTCGCGTTCTGTGAGGTATTTGGCCAGCTTACCTACTGAGGTTGTTTTACCTGCACCTTGTAAACCCGCCATCAAGACGACCGCAGGAGGCTGGGTAGACAAATTCAGTTTTTCGTTTGCCTCCCCCATGACCGCTTCAAGTTCAGACTGAACGATCTTGATGAATACCTGGCCTGGCTTAAGGCTCTTGGTTACTTCAGTACCCACAGCGCGGGCTTTAACCTGGTTAACAAATTCTTTGACAACCGGCAGCGCCACATCGGCTTCGAGTAGCGCCATTCTGACTTCGCGCAGGGTTTCTTTAATATTGTCTTCGGTTAAGCGGCCCCGACCGCTAACATTACGTAGCGTCTGCCCTAACCTTTCGCTGAGATTCTCAAACATTCTCTGTTTATCAACCCAATCAATTAAGAATACTGGCAGTATACCGAAAATTGACCAGTTAACGTAGTCTGGATTAATGATTTATCAAATTCCGGCAGACATGCAGTTGAATTCTCTGTTATTCTGCAGTATCAATACCAAGTTATTTTTTACCAACAGGTTTTATTCAACACATGGCTACCTTGTTCGCGTTGCTGGCGGTTGTTGCGTATTTTGTGGCTGCAGCGTCTATGACGGGGCGATTTTTTCACAATCAGGGCCCAAACAGGATGTTTGCGTTAAGCATTGCTGCCATCGCAGTGCTTTGTCACAGTATATTTTTGGGTGACGCTATTCTGGCTGCACAAGCCGGTCAGAATATGAGTATAACCAATGTTCTGTCGCTGGTAGCCTGGCTCATAACACTGTCTATGCTGGTGAGCAATTCATTGCTACCAAACGTGATTTTATTACCCGTGGTGTTTGGTTTTGCCGGGTTTAGTGTACTGGCCTCTGCATTTATTCCTGTTGAACATATCATGCATATCGAATTGCGCCCGGGTTTGGTAGTGCATATCACACTGTCGCTATTTGCCTATGGCACGCTAGTCATCGGCTTTTTGTACGCTCTGCAAATGTCGTACATAACTCACCAACTGAAACACAAAGGCGCCAGCATATTACACTCTTCATTGCCGCCACTGATGCTGGTTGAAGGGATCCTGTTTAAACTTATTTTAATCGGCACCATATTGTTGGTCATTGCCCAAATAACCGGCTTTGTCTTTCTGGAAAACATGCTGAGTCAGGGTTATGTCCACAAAACGCTGCTATCTATTGCCGGATTAGTCGTGTTTATAGTGCTTTTGGCAGGCCAAAAACTGTGTGGCTGGCGCGGTAAACAAGTTATCGCTTTAACTATCCTTGGCGTCATGCTGTTGTCACTGGCCTATTTCGGCAGTCGATTCGTAAAAGAAATTCTGCTCTGATAACCAACATCACCAATTAACACTTGAAACGCCATGATTGACTGACTACATTGGTGTTTCTAAATATTTGAAGGGATCCCTAGTTGGACGACATATCAACCAGTGCGTTGTTGATTGCACTGGCAATCTTAATTGCTTTATCTGCGTATTTTTCCAGTTCTGAAACCGGCATGATGTCGATCAACCGGTATCGACTCAAACACTTACAAGGCGAAGGACACCGCGGTGCCAAGCGCGTGCACAAACTACTCGAGCGTCCGGATCGGTTAATTGGCTTGATTCTGATCGGTAATAACCTGGTTAACATTGCCGCTTCAGCCATTGCTACGATTATTTGCACCCGCTGGTTTGGTGAATACTGGGCGGTATTTGCAACGACTATCGGGCTAACGATTATCCTGCTTATTTTCGCTGAAGTGACTCCGAAAACCCTGGCTGCGTTGTATCCGGAGAAAATCGCCTTTCCAAGTTCACTTATTTTATCGCCGCTATTGGTTGTGATGTACCCGCTGGTGGCGGCAATCAATGGCATCACCAATGGCATTTTGGCTCTATTGCGAATCAAACCTTCCGGTGACGGTGGTGACTCCCTGAGCCGGGAAGAACTTCGAACCGTGGTGTACGAGGCGGGAACAATGATCCCCAAAAAGCACCAGGACATGCTGGTCAGTATTCTCGATTTAGAAAATGTGACTGCCGAAGATATTATGGTGCCCCGCAGTGATATTGCCGCAATTGACATTAACGACGAATGGAAAGACATCCAAAAGAAGCTCACTCAGTCTCAGCACACTCGCGTATTGCTTTATCGCGATAGCATTGATGACGCTGTGGGGTTTGTTCACGTTCGCGATGCACTGCGGTTGCTATCGAAGGACCAATTCACTAAAGCCACCCTGCTTCGGGCAGTGCGTGAGATTTACTACGCCCCGGAGTCTATTCCTCTGCATACCCTGATGTATCAGTTTCAGGCGGAAAAAGAGCGAATTGCGCTTGTTGTAGATGAATACGGTGATATTCAGGGACTGGTTACCCTGGAAGATATCCTGGAAGAAATTATTGGTGACTTTACAACCACGACACTCCCCGCTTACAGCAAGGAAGTCTCGGTGCAACAGGATGGCAGCGTATTGGTTGATGGCAGTGCTAACGTGCGGGAACTCAACAAAGAAATGGATTGGAATTTTCCCATCGAAGGACCTAAAACACTTAACGGGTTAATTCTTGAGTATCTGGAAGAAATTCCCGACAGCAATGTCAGCTTGCGCCTTGCCGGCTACCCCATTGAGATTATTGATATAAACGAGAACATGATCAAAACTGTGAGGGTAATGCCCGAATTCTACAAACCCGTTTCCGTTGTCACCCCGGATTAACACTCGTTAAAAAATGATACAGGCCAGTCTGGTATTTTGCGGTGTGTTTGAAAGCGCACTGTAGTTAGGATTACAGAAGTGACTGGCCTTTGAATGCACCAGCCATAATCGAATTAGCCTGTCTTGCGTTTAGCCAGTACTTTGGCTTTAGCAGCCGCTACCTTGGCCGACAGGTCTGACAGCTTACTCATGATTTGCGCCATTTCTTCGTCATCGTGCAGATCCGACTCTTCCATATGTCGTTCTAACGATTTTCGAAGCTGTTCTGGAATAGACTGACTCGACATGTGTTTGTTTGCATTCTCAACGACGCGCGTCGAAATGATACCTTTGTTCCTCTCTACCTGTTTGTTATATCGGTAGCAGAAAAAAAAGCTAAAGCAAAAAAGCGAAATTGACCTGGATTTAGTTAGCGCAGATAGCACACTAATGAGACGCTAGAGCCGGTATATTCATGTATTAAATAACAAATCGGCCTGCGGGGTTAAATGTTGCCTTGAAAGTGTTTTACCAAAACGCCTTTGCCGCGGGTTAAATTGTACTTCACTACTGCCACAGATCCTGTCGCGAACAAGGTCATTTGGTGCGAGTCACATAATGCATCCAGTAAAAATGAAACAAACGGCATGTGGCTCACAATGAGCAGTGGTTTTCCTTTTCGGGATTTGGCCATCTGATGCGCTAATACGTCAATATAATCATGCGCAAGCCGGACATTTCCCTCAGGCACAATGTCATCACAAATTTCACTTTGCGCGGCGTGCAGGGTTTCTGATAAGGCATTGAAAGTCTGACGAGTTCGCGCGTAAGGGCTAACCAGGGCGAGCGACAATTCACCGTCCTGACAATAGGATTCAGTCAACCAGTTTGAGCTGACACGCACTTCACTTTTGCCATGAAGGGTAAGATTTCGGCTTTTATCATCCGTCAGTAGTGATTCAGCCTCACCATGGCGCATGATAAAAATAAAAATGTCGTCTTTGCTGCTTTGACCTGACATAACATTGCTAATATGATGAGGAGTACATACTAACGATAGCAAAGGTCAGCCAACTCGCCTAGTACTATTATAAACTCTTAGACTAAGGTGTAACCGGTCATTCGCCTGCTGTTAACCTGTCCACCGGCTAACTGCAAACAATAACACGTAGACAGAACGAAGAAATTACATTGAATATTACACAGGACATAGATAGTACCTATTCCTTGCGACTGGAAAACGGCCTACGGGTGTTAATTGTCCACAAGCAGGAACTGACTACCTGTTGTGTCTCGGCCAGTGTGAAAGCCGGGCATTTTTTTGACCCTTCGGACTGTCCCGGACTGGCCCATTTACTGGAACACATGTTGTTCATGGGGAATGTCCTGCTCCCTGAGCCAAATGCTATCAATGAACTCATGGAGCAAGCCGGCGGCAACATTAATGCCTGGACCGGTACCGAATTCGCTAATTACCATTTTCAGGTTCATGCTCAGGCACTCCCCCGCGTATTGCCCGCTTTCGCGGCAATGCTAGGTGCCCCCAACTTCGACATTGAACAAATTCAGTCTGAAATTAAATCCATAGACGCTGAATTTAAGTTCAAGCGCAAAGATGACTTGCGACGTCTGTATCAGATCCATAAAGAAACGGCCAACCCGGCGCACCCGTTTGCCAAGTTTTCTGTTGGTAACCAACAAACCTTCGGGCAGTTCACAACGGAAGCTCTGCAAGAAAAGCTAGCAGCGTTTCATGCATCACTTTATTGCGCCAGAAATATGACGCTGGTTATTCACTCGCCGTTTAGTGTTGGCCAGCTGATGCCCTGGCTCACCCAAGCGTTTGAACCTATGCCGGCAGGTAAGCCTGCAGCGCTATCGCTACCGCCGCTCTACACCCCAGAACAATTGGGTGTGGAAATTCGAATTACGCCGTTACAAGCTGCACGACGTATGATCGTCACCTTTGCATTGCCGGCGCTGCACTTACACATCAACACCCGCCCCCTCGACTTCATCAGCCATATGTTAGGCGACGAAGGCGCAGGCAGCTTATTTGCCTATTTAAAAGCAAAAGGATGGATAACCAATCTGATAGCGGGCTCAGGCATAGAAGGTCAGGGCTTTAAAGACTTTAATATTAACCTTCAACTCACCGAAGCAGGGCTCGCCCATCAGGCCGACATAGTATCCGCCGTGTTCTCCATGATTGAACTGCTGAAGAAATCAGCAAGCGAAGGATGGCGATTACAGGAAAAGGCAAAACTGAACCAGCTTGCCAGACAATACGATGATTCGCATAAACCATTGCAAGCGATGTGCGATCTGGCCGAACTACATCAGTATTTTAGCTGGCAGGCTATCTCAGAAGCGTGTCAGCGCGAGGCATTGACAAGTGAAGCGTTAATCGAAGCCTTGTCGCATTTCATTCCTGAAAATTTGCGGATAAAAACAATAGCGCAGGATCTACAAACCGACCGGCGTTGTGAATATTATGACGCCGCCTACGCAATCAGTGCCTTACCGGCAGAGCAACTGGCGTCATGGCAGAATCCGCCTGAAATCAACGCAATATCGTTGCCTCCACCCAATCCCTACATCGGCGACAGTTATAGCTTGTGTCCGCTGGACAACCGTTTTGCCTTGCCTCAAGCCATTCGGGAAGATAAAGGTGCCAGCTTCTGGTTTTGTCAGGATCACAAATTTCGCGTACCGAAAGGCGATGTTTTTATTTCTTTCGATACGCCTTCGCTTGCTCAGAACATTCACCAGGTTGCCGCTAAACGATTATGGCTGGCAGGACTTAATGACTATTTACAGGGCCAGTTTTACCGCGCCGAAATTGCAGGTTTACACTATCGAATTTACGGTCATCAAGCAGGATTTACGTTACACACCCGTGGCTTCAGTGCGCAACAGGGCCAGTTGGTTCAAAAACTTACTCGCGCAATTCACGAATTTGAACCGGACCCGCAAACGTTCCATCACGTGCAGAGTATGCAGTGCCAGAGCTTGCAAAACACACTGCTGAACAAACCCATCAACCGGTTATTTTCGCGCCTGAGCGTATTAATTCAGCGCAACACGCATGCTCCGGTCGAGCTTTTACAAGCGGTTGAGCAAACGCAATTTGATGACGTACGTCGCGTCAGAGAACGGGCTTTTGACTATTACCATTTGGAAGGATTGGTCCACGGGAACTGGACTGCTCAGGCCGCTGAGCGTATCGCTGACAGCGTTCTCGATATCAGCCCGGGAGCTAAGGCATCGCCCCTCCCCCGTGCGGTAGCAAAACTGCCGGTCGGTCGCACCATGATTCACGAAGTAACTTGCGACCACGAAGACGCTGCGGTCGTACTCTATTTGCAAGCACCCAGCAACGACATATGGAATGTCGCGATGTGTATGGTGCTGGAGCAAATGCTCGCGGGGTCATTTTTTACCAGTCTGCGAACTGAAAAACAATTAGGTTACCTGGTCGGAACCGGCTACGTGCCGCATAATCAGCACCCCGGCATTGCTTTTTACATTCAAAGCCCAACCCATGGCCCGCAAGTACTGATGTCGCATATCAGTCAGTTTTTACAGCAACAAACTCGTGAAAAAGACTTCTACGAAGGTTACTGGCCAAGTATCCAGCGCAACCTGTTAAAGCAGTTACAGGATGTCGACCTGAATCAGTCCATGCGCTCTCAGCGTATTTGGCAAGGCTTAGGGGCCAATGATACACAATTGCACCGTAACCAGCAGTTAGCCAACACCGTCGAAGCAATGACCTTTGACGATATCATTCGCTACGCCACTAACATGAACCTCAACCAGACGTTTGGTGAGCTTGTCTTGTTTTCCGCGGGCAAATTCGCTCCGTTACAGACCGCAGAAACCGATGTCATCTCCAACATTGCAGACTTTAAATCCAAGGTCGAATTTTATTTATAATCGTTGAATAATTCAGTCCGAATGCGACACATCGGCCTGTTTTGCTGAAGTTTTATTCACCCACTTTACCGATTCAAAAAAAACCTTGTAGAGCGCGTTTTAATTCGGCATATTGGTGTTTGGCTAGAATGGACGCTAACCAATTCAAATTAAAAGAAAGATAAGGCATACATTGCCAAAGGTGTATGGTGCGCTCAACCCATAGAACGACGTTAGCACTGTTTTTAGTCACAGTGATAATATTTGTCACCCGCATAGCCAGTGCTAGCGCGGCGGTCAACGACATCCGCTTTAATGAATATACGCGGGAAGATGGTGTATCCGAAGGTACCATAACGTCGATCGTAGAAGATCAGTATGGGTACATTTGGGTAGGCTCTGTTGACGGCCTGTTCCGCTTCGATGGTTATGAATTCAAACATTACCAGCACTCCCCTCAAAAACCGGAATCCATTCCACCGGGCTTTACCCGCACAATGTTCGTTTCCTCAAATAACGATTTGTGGATTGGCACCTATACCGGTTTGGCAAAATACCTCCCCGACACAGACAGTTTTCAGATTTACAACAGCGACAACTCACTGATCAGAAACAACGATATCTGGTCAATCAGTGAAGACGCAAAGGGCAACATCCTCGTTGCCGACACATCGAATTTATACATCATTGACGCCAAGACACACACTCTTGAATTGCTGGATGAACGCATAGATTTTCCAGACGATATCGAAGTGATTAGAAATGAGCCAACAAGAATCTGGATTGGTACATATGGGTACGGGGCCTTTATCTACGATAAAAACAGGCGTCAGCTGTTCCCGCTTCGTTCAGTCAATCCCTGGGGGATAAATCTCACAGTTGACTATATTTTCGATATAAAAGTTATAGATGGTGAATACTGGATTGCATCAAATGAAGGTGTATTGATCCTTAATAACCAAGGCGAACAAGTAAATTCTATCGACAAACAACGCTTTCCTGACATGCCAAATCAAACCGTCAGATCTATCAGCGAAATCGAAGAAAATACTGTCTGGATAGGCACACAAGACGGTCTTGGAATACACAATACAATAGCGAATTCGTTAATTGTTTATGGTACAGAAAACAAAAGCCTGACATATTTAAAGAACAATCAAATTAGAGAAATTTTTAGAGATTCAACCGGCTCTATATGGATAGCAACTTATGAAGGTTTATATCGCAAGAGCCCCGCGAGTAATTCATTAAGGCTTTACTCTCATTTAAACAGTTCAGAATCTTCAGGCTCAAAGCGTATTTGGGCTATCGAAGAGGACCAGGACAATGCACTTTGGATTGCTACGCAAAGTGCCGGGCTTGCAAAATTTGATTTAAACAAAAGTACTGTCGATTCCTATCTTGAAAATGAACAAAATCAGATATGGGATCTGGTTGTCGATGCCGCCAATAATATTTGGATAGCAACGTCGAAAGGCATTCGGCGATATTCATATAGCAACAACACGCTCACATTCGAAGAGTCCTTTATGGACAACGTAATGATAGATGCAATCTATTACGACGGAGAGCAGATCTGGACGTGGACTGAAGTTGATGGCGTAGTATCAATTTCGAAATCTACAACTGAAGAGAACCAGAATACATTTACGATTACTCATCACAACAGAGACCTCATCACCGATATATATTCACCACTCTATGTCGATAGAGATGGCAACGTCTGGCTGACGACTGTAGGCAGGATTGATATTTTTAGTCCTCTGCAAAAAAAGATCGTCAATAGTATTAACCTCAAACATCAGAAATCACAAAGTGCCTCAATAGCCAAATCGGTATACGAATGGGGTAACCATTTCTGGCTGACTACCCAATCCTCCGGTATTTATCAGTTTGAAAAAAAGACGTTTAAGTTGATAAAACATATAACTCTAGATATTGATTCGAACGTCATTCTTGCAGCAACAGGCTTTAAAGATTCAATATGGCTGTCAACAGACTCAGCGATTAAAAAATTAGAGTTGCCCTCTCTGTCCGTTAGTTTTGTCATGGATGAAGTGCAAGCGGAATATAACAATTATTCCGAAGGTGCTGTGTCTATTACCCATGATAATGGGATCGTTTTTGGTGGAGACAAAGGGTTTCATTTTTTCTATCCTGATTTGCTAACAGAAACATCAATAAACATCTCTGAATCGCCTTCAAGCGTACCAAGCTTATTCTCATTAAAAGTGTTCGGTAAAGAACAAGACTTTTCCGCACAAGAAGGGCTACTGGACAAACCGCTTTATCTCAAAAATGAATTATCTCTTGCGCACAACGATTCGAGGTTCAGCTTCACTTTCGGCGTTGTCAACGCAATTTCGCCCAGAACAATCAAGTATCGCTATAGAATGACCGGCTGGGACCATAACTGGACAGAATCTGGTACTGAACGCCAGGCATTTTACAATGACGTTTCGTTCGGCGACTATACCTTCGAAGTTCAGGCACTGGAAGATGGCAAAGCCTGGTCTGATTCTCGGTCACTAAATATAACCATCTCACCTCCCCCCTGGCTTCACCCTGCAGCCTTGGTTTTCTATGGCTTCTTCGCAGCTATTTTGGCGTTATATGTTGTTCGCCAGTATCATTTCAGACGTGCCCAACGCATTGCCGTTTCTGAATCTGAGGAACGGTTGAAACTAACACTGTGGAGCAGTGGTGACGAACTCTGGGACTGGGACGTATTCAGAGGTCAGGTGTACCGTTCAAATACCTGGGGGACACTGGACTTTCCTCAGGACGACATCAGAACAAATAGTGCGTACGACGCCAACATTCACCCTCATGACCTGAGACGCGTTCAGGAAGCATTAAAAACACACCTTGACGGGAAAACCGAATTTTTCGAATTAGCGTATCGGGCAAGAACATTTAGCAATCAGTGGGTGTGGATTCTGGACCGCGGGAAAGTAGTACAACGCGACCACAACAATCAACCGGTTCGTATGACCGGGACATTAAAGAACATCCAGCATTTAAAAGATGCTGAAGAGCAATTGAACCTGTTTAAACGGTCAATTGAGAATATTTCGGAAGGCGTATTCATCACCGATACAAAATTCCGTTTCATCTCGGTAAACAATGCTTATTGTACTTATACTGGTGAAACACGCGAGCAAGCGTTAGCCAGCTTCCTGTACTTCCACCAGTATCCTGAAGCTTTTACCGAAGAAATTAAGAAAACGCTGAAAGCCCGTGGAAACTGGAGTGGAGAAGTTGAAAGTACCCGTGTGAATGGCGAGCGCTACGAAATTGAACTGAACATCGATGCCGTACATGATGACGATGGCCGTATCTCTCATTTCGTAGGGGTATTCTCAGACATCACGTCGCGTAAAAACACCGAAAAAGAGCTGCTTAAACTGGCAAACTCGGATCCGCTAACCGAGTTACCTAACCGTTCATTCTTCCAGGCCAGCCATAGCAACCTCGTTAGAAAAGGTTCTCCCCATGCCCTGCTCTGTCTGGATATGGATAACTTCAAGAAAATTAATGACTCACTGGGTCATCAAACCGGTGATATCCTGATTAAGCAAATCGCCAAGCGTATCCAGCGAATTACCGATGCAAACTCGACGTGCTATCGCTTAGGTGGTGACGAATTCAGCATTCTGATGGAAGATATTTCCGACATCCACACTATTACGCATTTCGCTCAAAGCATTCTGAATACCCTCTCTCGCCCCTTTATTATTAATAAGCAAGAGTTCGTTTTGGGTGCCAGTATTGGTATTGCTCTGTTCCCGGAAGACGGCTCTTCACCACAAGAATTGTTAAAAAATGCCGACACCGCCATGTACTTTGCTAAAAACAATGGCGGAAATAGCTACCAGTTCTTCAGTGGTGAAATGAACCAGAACGCGGTTCGACAGTTGCAGATTGAAAACCTGATTCGTCAGGGCATTAAAGACGATTTATTCACCGTCTATTATCAGCCCAAAGTGGATATTACTACCGGCAAACTGGTGAGTATGGAAGCCCTGGTTCGTTTTGAACACCCGCATAAAGGTATCGTCAGCCCTGGGCAGTTTATTCCGTTGGCAGAGCAAACCGGACAAATCATTGAAATAGGCGAGCAGGTACTCAAAAAAGCCTGTATGGATACCAAACGCTGGGTAAGCGAAGGCTTGTTTAGCGGTCGAGTTGCCGTAAATATATCGGCCAAGCAATTCGAACTACCAGACCTCGATGACCGCATTGAAAATATTCTTCGACAGGTTGGTTTGTCTCCCCTCCATTTAGAATGTGAAATAACGGAAGGCACGCTAATGGAAAACCCGGAAGAAGCGCTGCGAATGATGCAACGTTTACGTGACCGCGGAATTCACCTGGCATTGGATGACTTTGGTACGGGCTATTCCTCGCTGGCCTACCTGAAACAATTTCCGTTGAACACGCTTAAAATTGATAAAGCGTTTATTGACGATATTGCCAACAGCAATGTCGATCGCCATATGGCCGCTGCCATTATCAATATTGCCCACAACCTCGGTCTGAAAGTCGTTGCTGAGGGCGTGGAATACGAGGAGCAACTGAATATACTGCGTCGTTATGACTGCGAAATGCTACAGGGTTTCCTGTACAGTAGACCACTTAATGCAGAGCGCTTTGAGAAACTGTTAAAAGAAAACAGCCTGCTCCACAAAATCATCAATAAAGTCTCTCCAGACGCCTGACGCCTCGTCTCGGCTATTTTTGAAAGATTATATAAATCTCATAAAGCTTGTCCTTCCAAAGTACCTCACATGGCGTTTTAGAGACGTATTAGACCAACCCTATAGACTCGAAGACTATCATCAGCCTTTCCATAGGCCTCGGATATTTACGACCAATAAGTATTAGGTGCTTATTAAGGCCACTTTACGATATAACCTCTGAAAATTAGATTTTACTAATTTACTTATTTCTAATGTATTAGATTTAAAGTGTTTTTAAGCGACTAAGAAACACCGAAAGTTTCATTTCAACAGCAGAAAATACATACCAATCTAAGCGAAAAACGATTTTTTGTCCCCCTTCCCTTAAGTTTTTCTGTGAGCGGCAGATAAATGCATAGAACGGCAATATTTTCCGGCAACGGATTTTTGACGCCGTTCAAAATAAAATCCTACCATGTTGTTTTATATAGGTTTTTATAAGTTGGCACAATGTTCGCAATAACCATTGTGACGACAGAAACAATGTCAGTCAGTTTTGTTTGTTTTGTTTATAATAATGAGGAATGAAAGATGTTGAAAGCATATGCAGTAGCCCTAGTTCTTTCTACTACAGCACCTGTCGCAGATCAAAAGCAAGAAGGCGCTCAAAAAGCTCCGGTTCAGAAAAAAGAAGTTGCTACAGAAACACAGCAATTCAAGCCAAAGACAAACGGTGTTCGTCTTTAATCTGAACGCTAACGCGTGAAAAAAGGGAGCTGAAGCTCCTTTTTTTATGCCTGAATTTCGGCCTTAAGCACGCAATACGGCGTTATTGAAACCCATATCGCGACGCATTCTTACATGACGGGAAATAGTGAACATAGGTAGCAACAAGGGCCCCAGAATTACCCCTGCTAACGCCCAGCGCTTCTCAGCCAATCCAGCTTTCAGTGATTCTATATAAAAATACACACCTGATAACACTGAGACCAATACTATCGTCAACATTTTGACACCCCGCTTACTGAATTAATCTTACTGCATAGATTCGCAAAAGCGGGCGAATAATAAACGATCACGTACAGAAAACCATCATTTTTGTTCGTTATAATGAAAAAAACCGGGCTAAGCCCGGTTTTTACACATTAAATTAACAGTTAATTAATAAAATGTTTTATTTTCTTTAGCCATCTCTTCAAGGACTGGTGCAGGCTGGTACTTCTTATCCAGCTTATCAGCATAGTAATTCAGGCGCTCCACTACCTTTTTAATGCCAAGTTGATCCATATAACGGAATGGTCCGCCCAGGAACGGTGGGAAACCAATACCAAATATGGCACCAATATCACCATCACGTGGATTGCGAATAACACCTTCCTCAAGACAACGTGCAGCTTCGTTTAGCATCATCAGTACACATCGCTCAGAGATTTCAGACTCACTGCGGCTCTTGTTCGGCTGAATACCCAGCAACGTATAAAGGCTCTCATCCACTTCTTTGCCAGGCTTCTTGCCTTCATACGAATAGAAACCGCGCTTGTTTTTCTTACCTTTACGGTCGTCTGCAAGGACTTTATCGAATGCGCTTGGAGCGGTAAAACGCTCACCAAACGCATCAACCAGTATAGGTATGATTTTGGTGCCTACATCGATACCGACTTCATCCAGCAGCTTCACTGGGCCAACCGGGAAACCGAAATTCAATAATGCTTTATCGATGTGATCGATAGGCTCGCCAGCCAGAATCAGATTTGCCGCTTCGTTCATGTAAGGCGCCAAGATACGGTTTACGTAAAAACCCGCGCCGTCTTTTACCACAACCGGTGTTTTGCCTTGCTTTTTAGCAAACTCTACCGTTGTGGAAATCGTCTGATCAGACGTTTTCTCGTGTGCGATAACTTCAGCCAACGGCATCTTATCTACCGGCGAGAAATAATGCAGACCGATAATGTTTTCAGGGCGCTGCGCCCCTTCCGCAATCTGGCCGATAGGAATAGACGACGTATTGGACGCAAAAATCGTACTTTCTTTGCAGTTGTTTTCAACATCAGCAACCATTTGCTGCTTCAGTTTCACATCTTCAAAGACGGCTTCAACCACAATGTCTACGTCTTGCATACCGGCGTAATCCAGTGTGCCTGTCAGCAGTGACATTTGCTTCTGCATTTCAGACTTCAGCATAAATTTACGCTGTACTTTCTTGATTAGCAGGTCATAGCTGTATTTCATGGCATTGGCGATACCAATTGGCTGAATATCTTTAATGCGCACTGGCACTTTCGCTTTGGTCGCCGTAACGAACGCAATACCGCCGCCCATCAGGCCACCGCCCAGTACGCCGACTTTTGCCACTTTTTCCGGTGCAACATCGGCTACACCTGACTCTTTCTTCATCGCGGTAGTCGCAAAGAAGATTTGTCGCAGCTGTTTTGATTCCGGCGTCATGACCAGTTGACCGAACGCTTTTGCCTCGGCCTCAAGGCCTGCCCGCATGCCTTTGCTCAGGCCTAATGCAACCACATCAAGGATTT
>NZ_CFIDRX010000029.1:0-31173 GCF_984433645.1 Marisediminitalea sp. | reverse complement strand
GCAACGCGTCTGCGAGACGGTTCAATTTAGATTTCACGGAACCATCGATGACTGTGTCACCGGCTTTAATTACCATACCGGCAACAAGGGCAGGGTCCACGTTACAAATAAGCTTCACTTTACGTGCCAAACGTTTTTCTAACGATGCACTCAGATTAGTGGTTTGTGTATCGGTCAGTTCAGACGCCGACGTCACAACTACTTCGATTTCTTTGTCGTACTCTGCTTTCAGCAGGTCAAACAGCGCAGAAATCTCTGGCAAGGCAGTTAAACGTTTATTCTCTGCCAGAACTTTAATCAGGTTCTGACCATGTGTGTCGAGCGAGTCACCACAGACATTAATGTACAGGTCTGCCAGCTTGTCAGCGGCCATTGAACCACCAGACAGTTCACTGACTGTCTCGTTGCTCGCTACCGCTGCGGCGAAGCCCAGCATTTCCTGCCATTGTGCAATGGCGTTATGCTCAACAGCAAAATCAAAAGCCGCTTTAGCATAAGGACGAGCTACGGTTGTCAATTCAGACATGGCTCATCTCCTATCTCAAAGCTCGGCGACAAGTTTTTCAACAATGTCGCTTTGCGCGCTGGCGTCGATTTCACGTTGAAGGATCTGCTGTGCACCAGCAACAGCCAGAGCTGCTACCTGCTTACGCAGTTCCTCTTTGGCACGATTGCGTTCAGCTTCGATTTCGGCATAACCTTGCGTGATAATTTTTTCGCGCTCAGCATGACCACGTTGCGTTTCCTCATCAACAAGTTGATTGGCGCGCTTTTTGGCCTGCTCGACAATTTCCGCTGCTTGTGCTTTCGCATCTTTCAATTGCTCAGTGGCTTTCGCCTGAGCAAGTTCTAAATCTTTCTCGGCACGCTCAGAAGCTTCAAGCCCATCGGCTATTTTCTTCTGACGCTCTTCAATTGCTGCCATGATCGGTGGCCAGACTTTCGCCATACAGAACCACACGAAAACGATGAACGCAATTAATTCGCCGATCAGAGTAAGGTTGATATTCACAACCGCTCCCCCTCTATTCGTTGATAAAAGTTATTCGGTGCTTAAACAGCAAACTTTGCGCTTTCAACGAACAATAGGAACAAGGCAATAGCAACACCGATCATCGCGATCGCATCGATCAGACCCGCTACGATGAACATCTTAACTTGCAGTGTTGGTGCTAGTTCTGGTTGACGAGCAGCAGACTCAAGGAATTTACCACCCAGCAGACCGAAACCGATCGCAGGACCTAATGCACACAGGCCGATCAGGATGCCAACTGCAATGTACAGATTACCTAAAATTTCCATAGTTTTTTCACCTTTAAGTTTGGAAGTTAAATATTAAAAAGTTAGTCAATCAAAAATTAATGTTCTTCGCTGGCCAAGCTCAGATACACGATGGTCAACATCATGAAAATGAACGCCTGCAAAGGAATAACCAGTAAGTGGAATGCCGCCCAGATAAAGTGCAGAGGTAGCTGCCACAGACCCATCGTGCCTGCAATCAGGATGAAGATAAGTTCACCTGCGTACAAGTTACCGAATAGACGAAGTGATAACGACAGTGGCTTAGCCAGCAGCGATACCAATTCCAAAACAAAGTTGAACCAGTACAACCAAGGTGTGTTGAATGGGTGGGCATACAGTTCTTTTAAGAAGCCACCTACACCTTTGATTTTGATACTGTAGAAAATCATCAGAATGAACACGCCCAGCGACAGTGCGAAGGTCATGTTAACGTCAGTGGTAGGTACCACTTTCATGTAGACGTGATGTGGATCATAGCCCATTGCTGCGCCAATTTGCTGCGCTGCCCAAGGCAGGAAGTCAACCGGAACTAAGTCCATCAGGTTCATCAGCAATACCCATACAAAGATGGTAAGTGCTAATGGTGCGATGAGTGGGCTCTTACCGTGGTAAGTCCCTTTTACTGTGTCATCCACAAACTCAACGATGATCTCAACCGCAGCCTGGAACTTACCAGGTACACCAGCTGTCATAGACTTAGCTGCTTTACGGAAAAGATAAAGGAAGAGTATCCCTAACCCCACAGACCAGGCCAGCGTGTCGACGTGAACGGCCATAAAGCCTTCGCCAACAGTAGCATTGGTCAAGTGGTGTTGAATGTAACCGCTAACGGTTTGTTCGCCACCAGATGCTGCCATTTTTTTTCCCAAATTATCTAAAGTTAAAAAATGCTGTGCTCTGCCCGACGAAAAAACGTCTGTTCAGTTGGTCAGGCAATCATCGCGTTGTAATTAATTATTTGTTGTTTGCTTACGCGCGATGTAAATAAATCATTCCGGGCCATTGCGCGACTAATGTCACAATGTAGCCGATAAACAAGGGTAACACCTCCACATTTGTGTGCTTAAATACCCAAGCAAATATCAAAAAGGTGAACAACAACTTAAGTGCTATTCCTTTGCGAAAACTCCGCACGACCAAGTCGTTCTTGGATGCACCGGCGAATCTGAATGCAAAAAAGGCAAAAATGCCAGCCGGTACAATATTCGCTACAACGCCTACCAGCGCATCGAGGCCGCTGTCCAGGCTCATCAGGATGGCAACAATGCCAGAGGCAACCACACCAGCGCAACTCTGCAAGAGTAGTACTTTGAGTGCCAAATGTTGACCTTTAGTACCGATACGTTTAGCTGCTTGCAAAACCCGCTCGCCATCACTGAATAAAAAGCGTCAGAAGTATACTGTTTTGGCGATTAAATTCAACTGTAAAAGGCATTCTGAAGGTTATTCTGAAAATTTACCAGCCCAATATCAGAAATATAACAGGGGGGACCTAAGACTATTGTCTTAAAAGCGCATCTGGTAAGGCCTGTATCAACCTACTTGATGCGCGATAAAATGCCGTCCAGCTGGTCGAGATCATTGAAATTGATGGTGAGTTTGCCTTTTCCTTTGGCATTGTGATCAATTGACACCTGCGCACCCATTTTTTCAGAAAGTTCCACTATTAAACTTTGTACGTCAGGGTCGATTTTCTTTTCGGGCTTGGGCGGCGTGGGTTCAAGTAACTTGCGCACCAGTTTTTCAGTGTCGCGGACGGTTAACCCTTTCCCTGAAACGACCTGTGCAGCATCAGACTGTGCTTCGCCATCGAGGGCCAGCAGGGCGCGCGCATGTCCCATTTCGATATCGCCATGCTCAACCAGCAATTTAACGTCATCGTTAAGGTTGTTCAGGCGTAGCAGGTTCGTAATGGTGGTACGTGATTTCCCTACCGCTTCAGCGACCTCAGAGTGCGTAAGCTCAAATTCGTTCATTAACCGTTCCAGCGCCTGAGCTTCTTCCATGGCGTTGAGATCTTCACGCTGGATATTCTCAATTAACGCTATAGCCACAGCCGCTTCATCAGCGACATCTTTAATCAAACACGGTACTACATCCAATTGCGCAAGTTGCGCAGCACGCCAGCGACGCTCACCGGCAATGATTTCGTATTTGTTTTCGCCTACGGTGCGAACCACAATGGGTTGAATAACCCCTTGTGAACGGATAGATGACGCCAGCTCTTCGAGCGCTTCCGGCGACATATCTTTACGCGGCTGGTACTTGCCAGGCTGCAAAAATTCAATGGGGAGTTTACGCAGTTCGCTTTTTTGCGCGTTGCCGGCTTCTTCGTCCTGGCGGGATGTTGACTGACTGGTTGCAAGTAATGCGTCCAGACCGCGTCCGAGTCCTCTTCTTTTTGCTGACATAATTTCCTCAATGCCTGAGTATGTGTTTACTAACTGGCCTTAGCAGGCATATCACTGTGTTTATCGCGTCGTCTTAGAATTTCACCGGCCAGGGCCAGGTAGGCTTTTGCGCCTGTAGACGACTTGTCATAGTACATCGCCGGGGCACCAAATGAAGGCGCTTCCGCCAAGCGAACATTACGAGGGATCACGGTGCGGTATACCTGTTCACCAAAGTGGCGTTTTAATTGCTCAGAAACGTCATTGGCTAATCGATTGCGTGGATCATACATGGTTCTGAGCACGCCTTCTATCTTCAGTTCCGGATTTACCACAGACGCCAGCTTTTGAATGGTGTCCATTAACGCCGTTAATCCTTCAAGTGCGTAGTATTCGCACTGCATGGGAACCAGAATCGAATCGGCTGCAGCCAGCGCGTTCACCGTAAGCAGGTTAAGCGACGGTGGGCAATCGATAAAAATAAAATCGTAGTAGTCGCGCACTGAAGCCAGCGCATTGCGCAAACGAACTTCGCGAGCAAACTGCTCCATGAGCTTGATTTCAGCTGCGGTCACATCTCCGTTGGCAGCAATCAGATCATATTTGCCTGATGTTTGCTTGATAATGACTTCGTCAACCGGCTTATCTTCAATCAAGAGCTCATAACTGGTGGCATCCACATCGTATTTGTCTACGCCACTTCCCATCGTAGCGTTGCCCTGAGGATCCAGGTCAATCAACAATACCTTGCGCTTGGTCGCCGCCATTGACGCGGAAACGTTGACCGCTGTGGTGGTTTTACCAACACCACCTTTCTGATTTGCAATCGCAATGACTTTAGCCACGGTTAATCCCAGTTATGATTTTTGCACGGTTAGCAGGTGACGCTCACCCTCCAGACCAGGAACGGTAAGCTTTACAGAGTGTGTTACAGCAAAATTATCGCCCAGCTCTGCAATTTCTTCTGCCGGATACTGGCCTTTGAGAGCCAGAAACTTACCCTCTGAATCTACCAGATGCTGACACCAGTGCAACATATCTTTTAACGACGCAAAGGCACGGCTCAACACTGCATCATAGTACTGCTCGGGCTGATGCGCTTCAACCCGGCTTTGAATTGGCGTAATGTTATCCAGCTTCATCTCGAACGCACATTGCTTCATGAAACGCACGCGCTTGCCGAGGCTATCGAGTAACGTGAAGTGCTTTTCCGGATACACAATCGACAACGGAATACCGGGTAAACCGGGTCCGGTACCCACGTCGATCAGGTTTTCACCGTCAATGTGCGGCGCTACAGCGAGGGAATCCAGGATATGCTTCACCATCATCTGCTCGGGATCGCGCACAGAGGTCAGATTGAACGCCTTATTCCACTTGTGTATACGCGCAACGTAATCAATTAATTTTTGCTGTTGTTCGCTGGTAAGCGTGAGATCCATTGTCGACAAACCGTCAGACAGGATCTGATGTAAAACCTGATGATCAATACTCATTTATGCGGACTGCTTTTCGTGTTTGCGTAACAAACCGTGCTTCTTCAAGTACACCAGCAATAATGAAATGGCTGCTGGTGTAATGCCGGAAATACGCGCCGCTTTGCCAATCGTTTCCGGTCGAGCGTCAGTAAGCTTAGCCACCACTTCATTGGATAAACCTGAAATCTTGCTGTAGTCAAAGTCAGCGGGCAACAAGGTATTTTCGTGTCGCTGGGTCTTGGCAATTTCATCCTGCTGGCGTGCGATATACCCTGCGTATTTGATTTGAATCTCAACCTGTTCTGCCGCAATCGGGTCTTCCAGACCTGGTCCAATGCCTTCAATGTCCATCAGTGCGGCATACGTCATTTCAGGACGACGAATCAATTCTTCCAGCGAATGTTCACGGCTTACCGGGTTTTTCAACAAGGTATTTAGCGCGGGCACTGCTTTGTGATCCGGGTGCACCCATTGACCGCGCAAACGCTGTTGCTCTTGCTCAACGGCTTCGACCTTGGCATTGAATGACGCCCAACGTGCGTCATCCACCAGCCCGGCTTCACGGCCAAGGGCGGTTAAGCGCATGTCAGCATTGTCTTCACGCAGCAACAAACGATATTCAGCACGACTGGTGAACATACGGTAGGGTTCTTTAGTCCCCATGGTAGCCAGATCGTCAATCAATACACCCATGTAGGCCTGATCGCGGCGCAGGATCATGGGATCTTTGTCTTGTACCTGTAGCGCAGCGTTAGCACCGGCGATAAGCCCTTGCGCACCGGCTTCTTCATAACCGGTGGTACCGTTGATTTGTCCGGCAAAGAACAACCCGTCAATGTACTTGGTTTCCAGCGTTTGCTTGAGGTCTCGCGGATCGAAGAAGTCGTATTCAATGGCATAGCCAGGTCGAATGATATGCGCGTTCTCAAAGCCGCGAATAGAGCGGACCAATGCCATTTGCACGTCGAACGGTAAACTGGTTGAAATACCATTTGGGTATACCTCAACGCTGTTAAGTCCTTCCGGTTCGACAAAGATCTGATGCGATGACTTGTCGGCAAAGCGATTAATTTTGTCTTCAATACTCGGACAATAACGCGGTCCAATGCCTTCAATAACACCGGTATACATGGGCGAGCGGTCCAGACCACCGCGAATGATCTCGTGGGTTTGTTCATTGGTGTGCGTTATGTAACACGGGATCTGACGTGGATGCATGTCACGGTTACCCATGAATGAGAACACCGGTGCAGGATCGTCACCTGGCTGCGGCTGCATCACACTGAAGTCCAGTGTACGAATATCTAGTCGTGCAGGCGTACCGGTTTTCAGTCGGTCCACACGGAACGGCAGAGCGCGTAAACGGTCAGCCAGGGCAATGGATGGCGGATCACCTGCGCGACCGCCTTTGTAGTTTTCCAGACCAATGTGGATCGTACCACCCAAAAACGTACCCACCGTTAATACCACGGTTTTAGCACGGAATTTTAGCCCCATTTGGGTTACCACACCGCATACGCGATCGTTTTCTACGATCAGATCGTCACAACTTTGTTGGAACAACGTCAGATTCGGTTGGTTTTCAACGATGGTTCTGATTGCCTGACGATACAGGGTACGGTCAGCCTGGGCACGGGTTGCGCGAACGGCTGGGCCTTTGCTTGAATTCAGTGTACGAAATTGGATCCCACCCTGATCGATCGCCAGTGCCATAGCGCCACCTAATGCATCGATCTCTTTAACCAAATGACCTTTACCGATCCCACCAATGGCAGGATTACATGACATTTGGCCAATCGTTTCTATGTTGTGTGTAAGCAGCAAGGTATTAACGCCCATGCGTGCAGCTGCCAATGCGGCTTCTGTACCTGCATGACCACCACCAACAACGATGACGTCATAATCTTGTTGATAAAACATTGTAACCTCACTAATTACGTAACATAGCGTGGGAAAAAAGGGCGCGTATTTTAGCTGAGTTATTGCATAAAGAAAACGGTTAAATTTTCTTCATTTTTTCTGTGTGATGCAAGAACACGATCGGCTATCTATTAGAAAGGATCTGTATAGATCTTTTATTTTTATATTTATATAGCAAGACCAGATCTGTGTATAACCGCCTTTTCCCATTTAATTACATATTGTTACGCGATCAATAAGATCTGGAATACCCCGATCACAAGTACAGTGTGATCCTGTGTATAAGGGGCGCTTTTATCCACAATCAGATTACTCCTCGATCTTATCAATATTGAGATCAAAGCTTGTACACAACTAGTCTGCAGAGGTTATGCACAGCAGTGATCTAGCTTTGATCTAGTTGGGGATAAGTTGTTGAATAGATCAGTGATCAGATCGCACCAATATTGATATTACGCGGTGTGTAGCGCGATCTGAGTGTGGAAAAGAGTTATTCAGATCAGACGTTAATGATCGCGAGATCAGATCGTCTTTGGTTCGACACTATTTTTGAGAACGGTGATGTTGTATTGCAAATAATGACGTTTTTATCGCTGTTTTATTGCCTGATAGTCATTATTTTATTGCGGTAGACCCTGAATTCACGGTGATTTACGTAATAGTTGTAGCTAGGTAGATAAGTAAAGGCAGATATTGATTTATACAACAGTATTGCTTGCTCAATGGCTGACAGGCCTTGTAAACAAGGGGCTAGCACGTTGTTTGGTGGAAATGGGGAAATGGAACTGAGGCCCACAAGACGCTCAGGAGAGTGTTAGGGGCCTGGAGATTGACTTAACGCAGTTAATATTAGCTTAGCGTACCTGGTTTGGCTGATACTGCTGTTTGGGACTGAGGTCTTCTTCGTCCAGCGTTAGGCCAGTGCGACGGCTTGGGCCTGAAAATTTGACCTTGTAGGTGTCGTATTCTTTAATCGATTCAAAGCAGTAACGGCCAAGTGCATGTTCCAGATCGCCCAGAGAGTGGTTGGTGATCAAGATACAATTTTTCTTGTTAACCAGGCGCTGCCTAAGCAGATTACCCAGCCAGCTTTGTGCGTTCTTCTTTAAAACGGTTTCATTTACGCACACTTCGTCGAGGATCAGCATGTCTACATCAAGCAGTTCCTGATTGGCTTCACGGAATTTCTGGCCGATATTGTCCTGAGCGCTGAAATCATAAGCGGCGTAGCGCATTTCCAGCAAACTGGATAACTGTCGGTATAACACCGTGATCTCAAACTGTTCAATAAGCTGATGCGCAATGGCCCCTGCAATATGGGATTTGCCTCGTCCGTAATCACCATAAAAGATCATCATATGCGAGCCCGCTTCCCGCCAGGCTCTGTCTTCGTGTGCGGCAATAAATGACTGTGCAATGCTCACAGCTTCTATAACGTCGTCGCTGTCTTCAATCAGATTGTTGAATGTCCAGCGCGGGTTCAGGTCTGAACGGCCGTGCAGGGCGTCGATACGCTGCCGCTTACTTTGCTGTTGCAGCTGATTTATTTCCTGATTCGCCTTTGCTTCGTAGTCTTTGCGTAAGGTCTTGTAATCAATGTATTCAGATTCATTGGGCACGGGTTTACCCAGTGCTTTAGCGAGTGAATTTAATCTGTCTTTAAATGAATCCATAGCGATCAACGATTGTTAGATTTATTGGCGTATTTAGCCACCAGTTTACGCGCATTATCGTCGGCTTCAATGCCTGCTTCAACTTTCACGATCTGATTTCCGACTTTCTTCACTGCCTGGTAGCCTTTGGCAGTGCGACGGGTTTTTAGTGAATGCACGAACTTTTGGGTCCATTGATAGGCACTCAATACCACTTCTGGCCGTCCTAACCAGTACGCGACAAACTCGCCGGTGTCTTCCTGTTCGTAGTGGGTATCGATGAGGCCAATCAGGTTGGCTAACTCATTAAATACGTTTGTCTGAGGCTGCCAGTTAGCGTGCATAGCATGTCGTTGCTGATGCAGTGAGGCGTACTCTGGTTGCTCATGCGTAAGGGGTAACAGCAATCGCTCGCCGTTCAGTGATGCCTCAAAAGACAGCGATTCTGGAAGAGAAACCAGTCCTGCTTGTGCCAATTGTTCAATAAACTGATTGATATCACGTCCCCGGGTAAAGGGACCGTCGTTCGAATTGCCATTTACCAGCGTTAGCAGCGATTTGTACTGGAGTGGGGCGCTGACCATCGTATTGGTGTTTACCGTAGGTCTTAAGCCGAGGCAATACAGTACACGTGCGTCGTTTGACAGCGGTGATGTTAATGCGTTGAGCTCGGCCTGGGTGTACATCAGTCCAGGGTATCCAGAATAGGTTCGAACCATTCAATGGCTTTGTCTTCAGGAATCGGGTGATGCAGCACGTCTATTAACAGGGGGTCAGACATGACTTTTGCTCCACCGTCATTCAGCAGTTTTTCCATTGCCATAGCGCCGTGACAAAACGTATCGTAGCTGCTGTCACCCAGGCCAATGACGAACGCTTCCACATCTGACAGATCTTCATCTTCCAGCTGTTTAGCAAAAGGCTGAATGTTTTCGGGTAAATCGCCGGCACCGTGTGTTGAGGTACAAACAATCCAGGTGGTGTCGTCGTCGATATCATCGATATTTGGCTCCAGCAGCACACTGACTTTGTTGCCGCGTTCGCGGATAAGATTTGCTATTGCGTCGGCAACGTATTCGCTGGCGCCTAATACAGAGCCAACCAGCAGGGTGAAATGACGATCCATAGAACTCCTGATAAACAAGTTTGTCGTCTTAGATAATGGCGGGAGTATATCAATAGCCTGCTATTTTGTTTAGCAGGCTTTGTGAATGAGGCGATTATTTGCCGATACAAAACGATGAGAAAATACGCCCCAATAAATCGTCGGAGCTAAACTCGCCGGTAATTTCGCTGAGGTGTTGATGCGCTAGTCGCAATTCTTCTGCCAGCAACTCGCCAGCCAGGTTGTCGTGCAACTGTTGTTCACCGATTTGCAGATGTTCAAGGGTATTGTCGATGGCATCGATGTGACGGCGTCGCGCAATAAACTGACCTTCGGTGGTGGTGTCTAGACCCATGCTTTGCGATAAATGATCGCGTAACAGTTCCACGCCTTGTCCGGTATTGGCTGATAGCGAAATAACACTGAAAGGGCCGTGCGGGGTATCTACCTGCTGCAACGTAACGTTGTCGCCGGAAATATCCGCTTTATTGCGGATCACTGTCACCGGCATGCCTACTGGCAATCGTTGCATGAACTCTGGCCAAATCAGGTATGGGTCGATATCACTCGATGTGGTGCTGTCTACGACGAACAATACGCGATCCGCATCGTTTATGGCTTCCCAGGCCCGGGCTATGCCAATTTGTTCGACCTTGTCCGGGCTATCGCGTAACCCTGCTGTATCGATAACATGCAAAGGCATACCGTTTACGTTGATGTGTTCTTTCAACACATCGCGAGTGGTGCCGGCAATGTCAGTCACAATGGCGCTTTCCCGGCCCGCCAGGGCATTGAGCAGACTCGATTTACCGGCGTTTGGACGACCTGCAATGACCACCTGCATACCTTCGCGAAGCAGGGTACCTTGTTTGGCTTGTTCGCGAATGTGGTTGACGTCGCGAATAATATCGGCCAAATCCTGTGTGACCTTGCCATCAGACAGAAAATCAATTTCCTCGTCTGGAAAATCAATGGCTGCTTCAACGTACATACGAAGGTGGATGATGGCTTCAGACAGGGTGTGTATGTGTTTTGAAAAATCACCCTGTAACGACCGCACTGCGCTTCTCGCAGCTTGCTTGGAACTGGCGTCAATGAGATCCGCAATCGCTTCTGCCTGAGCCAGATCCAGTTTGTCATTTAAGAATGCTTGTTCACTGAATTCACCGGGGCGTGCCAGTCTGACCGACTTAATTTGCAGTATGGCTTCCAGCAGCATGTCCATAATAACCGGACCGCCATGGCCCTGAAATTCCACGACGTCTTCACCGGTAAAGGAATGGGGCGCTTTGAAGTACAGGGCAATGCCCTGGTCGATGACTTCCTGATTGGCATCGTGAAAGCCGGTGTAAGTCGCAACACGCGGCGTGAGCTCCACATTCAGCAACGCTTTTGCCACGTCGAGGGCCTTAGGACCGGATACGCGGATAATACCCACGCCGCCACGGCCTGGCGGCGTAGCCTGGGCAACAATAGTGTCGGTGTGAGTAGTCTGCATACTGAATTAATCGCGGAAGTTATTAAACTGGAATGGTTGGCCGAGGTCGGCCCCTTTTACCAACGCAATGGCTTCCTGCAGGTCATCACGTTTTTTGCCGGTCACGCGCAACTGGTCGCCCTGAATGGCCGTTTGTACTTTTACTTTCGCGTCTTTGATCAGCTTAACGATTTGCTTGGCAACCGGCTGTTCAATGCCTTCTTTAAACGCAATGACCTGACGGCAGTTCTTACCGGTTTGCGTGTGAGGTTTGCAGTCGATTGAGGCTGTATCCAGACCGCGCTTTGCACATGCATTACGGAACATGGATTCCATTTGTTGCAACTGGAATTCGGCTTGTGCATGCATGGTGACTTGTTTGTCTTTGTATTCGAACTCAGCTTCTACACCACGAAAATCAAAGCGCGTCGACAATTCGCGGTTTGCGTTTTCGGTAGCGTTTCTGACTTCTTCCATATTGATTTCTGACACAATATCAAATGATGGCATGAGGGTTTCCTTCTTATTAAACAAAGCCCGCAAAGGCGGGCTCGTTCACAGTATCTGTTATACGTACAGATACTGTGGATAAATGGATGACGCTGGCGTACTTATTTATTAATACCGCGTTTTTCCATAGAGGCATAAATCATTTTAGCCTGTATCAGCGTGATCACGTTACTGATCAACCAGTAAAGTACCAGACCCGCCGGGAACCAGATGAAGAAGATACTCATCATCACAGGCATCCATTGCATGATTTTTTGCTGCATAGGGTCGGTCATGGTAGTGGGTTGCAGCTTTTGCAGCATCCACATACTTGCACCCGTTAATACCGGTAGTACAAAGTAAGGGTCCATTACCGACAAGTCAGTGATCCACAGAATAAAGCCAGCGTGACGCAATTCCACACTCTCTAGCAATACCCAGTACAGCGCCAGGAAAATAGGCATTTGTAACAGCAGTGGGAAGCAACCACCCATCGGGTTAACTTTTTCCTTGCGGTACAGTTCCATCATCGCCTGAGACATCTTTTGGCGGTCATCGCCAAATCGGTCTTTAAGCTGTTGCATCTTAGGCGCCAGGTTGCGCATTTTCGCCATCGACTCATATTGCTTCTTGGTGAGCCAGTACATGGCGCCTTTTACGATGATAGTGATCAGGATAATAGCAACACCCCAGTTACCAACCAGGTCATGCAGAATCTGGAGTAATTTGAACAGGTACTTGGAAATCATCCACAGTGGGCCGTAGTCCACGGTTAAATCCAGGCCTCGGGCAAGTTCAGCCAGTCTGTCCTGATCTTTCGGACCCAGGTACAAGGTGCTGCTCAGTGTAAGAGCCTGACCAGATTCAACAGTGGAAGAAGCGCCTTTGTAACCAATAATGGCGTATTGGCCATTCACCATAAGGCTGTACAAGGTGTTTGTTTCATCTTGTGGCGGCACCCAGGCTGACACAAAATAGTGCTCCAGCATACCAACCCAGCCACCTACCGTGGTTTCACGTAGCCTTTCGTCTTCAATATCGTCGAAGCCGTATTTGTTGTAGCGGTCGTCCTGAGTTGAATAGGCAGCACCACGATACGTTGGCATAAACATGTTTCCGCCTTTCTGTTCGGCGGTGGTTTGTTTTAGCTGTGCGTATTGTTCGAACTGAGCAGGCTGACCAGAATTATTGGTAATGGTGTATTCAACCTTCACGTCATTGCGGTCGCGATAAAACGTAAAGGTTTTGGTTACGCTGATACCGGCATTGCTTGACCAGGTTAATGGAACAGACAGTGAATCACCTTCCAGATCGTAATGCGACGACGCTGCCTGATACAACGGGCGGCCTGAAGCGTTACCGTCCGGACCATCGCGTCCAACCAGTCCACTTTGCGCTACATACAGTCCGTTTGCTGGGCGAAGTAAGCTGTAAGGCTCGTCAGAGTCCTGAGTAACCGGGAATTTCAACAAATCAGCTTCTACTACATCACCGCCAACTAGGTTGATGGTGAGGTCCAGAGTATCTGTTGTTACTGTGATAGTGCTTTGCGAGGCACTTGCTGAAGCCTGCACCGCAGGTACATCATCGCTCAGCGCCAGTGGCACATCTTCGCTTCCGGTTGAAGGAACAGAGGTACTGGCTGAAGGCACGCCGGCTGCTACTTGTGTGGTGTCTTGAGCAATCGGTTCAATGGGCTTAGGACCGTAGTCTTCGTGCCATTGTTGCCAGAGTAAAAAGCTGACAAACGCGAGTGCAATAATGAGAATACTTCGTTGCGATTCCATACTGGGCTCTTTATTTTGAGTGTTTGTTATGTTCGTTGTGGGGTACTGGGTCGTATCCACCTGGGTGCAAAGGGTGGCATTTTAATATGCGTTTGATAGATAACCAACCGCCAATTAACAATCCGTGTGTTTTTAATGCGCCTAAGGCATAAACCGAGCAACTGGGATGAAACCGACATCGCTGTCCTAGCAGTGGAGAAATAAACCACCGATAGAAATAAATGATAAGTAGTGGAATCGCAATTAATGCGAATTGCAGCGCTTTGCGAGCTTTTTCCATAACTTGTCCAGTACCGCATAGATTTCATCATTGGTTAAATTGTCTGCACCGGTTTTGCCAACCACCACTATATCAATATTGGGCAGCTGTTGGGTGCGATGACGAAAACTTTCTCGAATAAGTCGTTTGATTCTATTTCGCTGATTTGCTTTGCGAATACGCTTTTTGGCTAAGGTAATGCCAATGCGGGGGTGACCTAATTGATTAACTCTACCAAGGACGGTAAATGTTGGAGAAACAGCGGGAGTAGCGTTGTCGAAGACAAATTTAAAGTGGGAGGGAGTAAGAAGCCTTAACTCCCTGGAAAACTGATTTTCGCCCACTTTTGGTAAATACCATTAAGCAGAAAGGCGAGCACGACCCTTAGCACGGCGGGCTGCAAGTACTTTACGACCATTTTTAGTCGCCATACGTGCACGGAAACCGTGAGAGCGTTTACGCTTTAGGTTGCTCGGTTGAAATGTTCTTTTCATGACCAAAGTCTCACTTATCGTGGTTAAACATACTTAATGCATCACGATAAAAATCTACCGCACTGCAAAAGGACGCTGAATTCTAGAGATCTAAAGGGCTTATGTCAATGCCAACCGCAGTTAAATTAACCAAATATGCAGTTTATTTTTATGTGGCGGCGAGTCCTGGAATCTGGTTTCTGTGAATAACTCATTAGTCAAGTAAAATTATCCACAGATTTATTATTATTTTGCTTGATTTTGAGGTTGATCTAATGTCGATCCTGTACTGATCGCCTATACAGGATCATGGATCTAATTTATGCGATCCAGATTGGGTATTTTGTTTTTTCTTTATTAAACATAATATTAGCGATTTTGGTATAGAATTAATTCACGATCCGGATTTACATTGGATCGAATAAGTAAGATAATCCACAGGCTGTACGCAAAGATCGCGAATTTTGCCAAAAAGCAGTAATAAAAGACATCTGCTTGTCACGTGATCCCTTACGCAGAATAAACTCTGAAAATCAATAAAATTAAAGCCCTCAGCTAGAACGGAGCATAATAATAATATGTCTTTATGGAATCAGTGTCTGGAGCGTTTGCGCCAGGAACTGCCGACTCAGCAATTTGTGATGTGGATAAGACCACTCACATCGGAACAGGACCACACTGCTGTTACCTTGTATGCTCCGAATCGGTTCATCCTTGATTGGGTGCGTGAAAAGTACCGTGACAAGATTAATCAACTGTTTAATGAATTCGCAGGCAGCGATGCGCCACAGTTGCGGTTTGAAGTTGTTCAGCGTCGTCCGGCTACGGCTTCCGGTACTGTAAACGCTGCGCAGTCAGCACAACCTTCTTCTGGTGCGACGCCAGCGATCCCCAGATCGTCGGAGACTAATGCGAATAATATGCAGCCTGCTCCGTCATTAGGTCAGCCTGTTCAACAACAGTCACCACCACCTCAACACGTTGTTACTACACCACCAAGTCAGCCTAAGCCTGTCGTTAACAAGCAACCGACAGCCGCAAAAGTGGTGCCGATTCCGGAAGGGGTGAGTCATAAGAGCAACATTAACCCGAACTACCAGTTTGACAACTTTGTTGAGGGTAAAAGTAACCAGTTGGCGAGAGCTGCAGCCAGTCAGGTAGCGAATAACCCAGGCGGTTCTTATAATCCTCTGTTTATCTATGGTGGTACGGGTTTAGGTAAGACGCACTTATTGCATGCGGTAGGCAATGGCATCATGAACAACCGCACAGATGCCAAAATTGTGTACATGCATTCAGAACGGTTTGTACAGGACATGGTTAAAGCGTTGCAGAACAACGCCATTGAGGACTTCAAGCGGTTTTACCGGTCTGTCGATGCGTTGTTGATCGATGACATTCAGTTTTTCGCTAATAAAGAACGGTCTCAGGAAGAGTTTTTCCATACCTTTAATGCCTTATTGGAAGGCAACCAGCAAATCATACTGACATCAGACCGCTACCCGAAAGAAATTGATGGGGTAGAGGACAGATTAAAATCTCGCTTCGGCTGGGGTCTCACGATTGCTATTGAGCCACCCGAGCTGGAAACGCGTGTTGCGATTTTGATGCGCAAGGCGGCGGAAAACAATATTCACTTACCTAACGAAGTCGCATTCTTTATTGCTAAACGTTTGCGTTCAAATGTTCGTGAACTGGAAGGGGCACTAAACCGGGTTATTGCTAATGCAAACTTTACTGGTCGCCCGATTACTATCGACTTTGTTCGTGAAGCGCTACGCGATTTACTCGCGCTGCAAGAAAAGCTGGTTACGGTTGATAATATTCAGAAAACGGTGGCTGATTATTATAAAATCAAAGTATCTGATATCCTGTCTAAACGACGTAGTCGTAGCGTTGCTCGCCCAAGACAGGTGGCAATGGCGTTGGCCAAAGAGCTAACAAACCATAGCTTGCCTGAATTGGGTAATTTGTTTGGTGGTAGGGATCACACAACGGTACTGCATGCCTGCCGTAAAATAGAGCAGCTAAAAGAAGAAAGTCATGATATAAAAGAAGACTATAAAAACTTAATCAGAACACTGTCTTCTTAAATCTATCACTAACAAAGGCGAGATAAGAATTCGATGAACTTTACCATCAGCCGGGAAAATTTCTTACAACCACTGCAACTAGTGTCTGGTGCGGTTGAAAGACGTCATACACTGCCGATACTGTCTAATGTACTTATTAAGGTTAGTGAAGGCGCACTATGGTTAACCGGTACAGATTTAGAGGTGGAGCTCATCTCTAGTGTTAAATTAGAGGGTGATTTTGCCGAAGGTGAAATTACGGTACCGGCTAAGAAGTTATTTGATATTTGCCGTGGTTTATCTGAAGGCACAGAGATCAATTTTTCGCTTGATGGTAACAAAGCCCTAATTCGAGCGGGTCGTGGTCGTTACACGTTATCCACCTTATCTGCCAGTGACTATCCGAACCTGGAAGACTGGGAAGGTGAGTTAGAATTTGAAGTCTCCGGTGCAAACCTGAAACGCCTTATCGACAGTGTACAGTTCTCAATGGCTCAGCAAGACGTTCGCTATTACCTGAACGGGATGTCTTTGGAAACTGAAGAGCATCTGGTTCGCACGGTTGCAACAGACGGTCACCGTCTAGCGTTATGCCGCATGGAATACACTGAAGCGACACTGTCAGCACGTCAGGTTATCATCCCGCGTAAGGGTGTGCTCGAAATATCACGATTGATCGAAGACGACGATAAGCTGCTGAAGATTCAGATTGGTGCAAACCACATTCGTTTGTTTTCGTCTGAATTTATTTTTACCAGTAAGCTAGTAGACGGTCGCTTCCCTGACTATCGCAGAGTGCTACCTAAAGACGGTGATAAAGTCATTATTGCGAAAAAGGACGTACTGAAAGACGCGTTTTCTCGTGCCGCTATTTTGTCTAACGAGAAATTTCGTGGCGTACGTCTGAACATATCTTCTGGCGAGTTAAAGATTACTGCTAACAATCCAGAGCAAGAAGAAGCCGAAGAGATTGTAGATATCGATTATGAAGGTGATTCGTTAGAAATTGGTTTTAACGTTGCTTACTTAATCGATGTACTGAATTCTCTGGTATCGAATGACGTTAAAATTAACCTGACTGATGCTAATTCCAGTGCGTTAATTGAAGATGCTGCAGACGACGCAGCGTTGTATGTCATCATGCCTATGCGTCTGTAATTCAGGCCACATTTATCCTATATCAAAATGCCCATTGTGATTTGAAATGAGTTATTCAATGACAACGGGCATTTTTTGTTTAGTGAATCCCACTATATTCTTTTTATCAAATGTATTTAGCCGGAGTGGTTTGTGTTACTGACTTCTCTAGCTTTAACGACTTTTCGCAATTTCAATTCAGTTTCTTTGACGCCTTCGCCATCGTTGAGCATTATTGTCGGCAAGAATGGCAGTGGGAAATCTTCCTTACTCGAGTCTATCCATTATCTTGGATTTGGACGATCTTTCAGAACCAACAAGCATCAATCTGTGATTCAACGCGAGTCCAATGCCTTTACAATTTTTGCTCAGTGTGAAAATGAAGAAGGGGACGTGTCTAAGATTGGACTAACCCGAAGTTTGTCTGAACAGTTTCAGTGCAGCATAAATGGCGAACATTCTAATCGACTGAGTGATTTAGTTAGCTTGTTGCCTGTTCAGCTATTTACACCACAGAGTACAGACCTGGTGATTGGCTCTCCGTCTGAACGTCGTCGTTTCTGTGATTGGGGATTGTTCCACGTGGAACAATCTTATGCTGGTCTCATGAAGCAATATGCAAAAGTATTAAAAAATAGAAATGCATTGTTAAAGGTAGGAATCACTCAATCTAACGATAAGGAACAGATTGCGTACTGGGACCAGCAGTTGTGTATATTGGGAGATCGCATCGATTTACTGCGGAAATCCTATGTGGAACGCTTAATTCCGCTATTTAACCGCACTTGTGAGCAATTTCTACCTGAGTTTTCCGTAGAAATTTCGTATTATAAGGGGTGGGAAAAAGACCGCAGTTTAAACGAAAGCCTGTTGAATAAAATGGCTTATGATTTAAAAATTGGACATACTTCGGTTGGTCCTCACAAAGCCGACCTAAGGTTTAAAGTGAATAGTGTGCAGGCCCAGGAGTTGTTGTCCCGAGGACAATTGCGAATGGCCGTAGCAGCTTTACAGTTGTCGCAAACAAAACTGTTTACTCAAGAGACGCAACGCCATGGGATATTCCTATTGGATGACATAGGCGCTGAACTTGATGCAGACAAAAGAGAAAGATTCATTGATGGCTTAATCGAGACGGGAACACAAGTATTTGTTACCGCCATTGAGCAAGAGCAACTTGAATTTGTGAATAAATATAAAGACAAAAAAATGTTTCACGTGGAACATGGTAACGTGAGCGAGGAGTAAGAACTAAATGTCAGAACAGAACAGTTATGATTCTTCCAGTATTAAAGTTCTGAAAGGACTGGATGCCGTAAGAAAGCGCCCTGGTATGTATATTGGTGATACCGATGATGGTACAGGCTTGCATCACATGGTGTTCGAGGTTGTAGATAACTCTATCGATGAGGCGTTAGCAGGTCACTGTTCCGAAATAAACGTGCAGATTCATACAGACGGTTCTGTCTCTGTTTCTGATAACGGTCGTGGAATACCAACCGAAATTCACCCAGAAGAGGGTGTATCTGCTGCTGAAGTTATTATGACTGTACTGCACGCCGGTGGTAAATTTGACGATAACTCTTATAAAGTATCGGGTGGTTTGCACGGAGTAGGTGTATCGGTTGTAAATGCGCTGTCTAGCAAATTGAAGCTGACTATTCGCAGAGCAGGCAAAACTCACGAGCAAGAATACCAGCATGGTGTACCGCAACAGCCATTAGCTGTTATTGGTGATACCGATAAAACCGGAACCAGTGTTAGATTTTGGCCAAGCAGCGATACCTTCTCAGACACCTTGTTTCACTATGATATTTTGGCAAAAAGACTGCGTGAGCTGTCTTTCCTTAACTCTGGCGTCTCAATTAAATTGCGCGATGAGCGTGATGGTAAGGAAGATCACTTCCATTATGAAGGCGGTATTCAGGCTTTCGTTGAATACCTGAACCGAAACAAAACACCAATTCATCAAAAAGTATTTCATTTCTCCAGTGAGAGAGAAGACGGTATTTCTGTTGAAGTTTCTATGCAATGGAACGATGGCTTCCAGGAAAATATCTACTGCTTTACCAACAACATTCCTCAGCGAGACGGTGGTACTCACTTAGCTGGTTTCCGTGGTGCATTAACGCGTACCCTGAATAGCTACATGGAAAATGAAGGCTTAAACAAGAAAGCAAAAGCATCAACCAGTGGTGATGATGCCCGGGAAGGTTTGACCGCAGTTGTATCGGTAAAAGTGCCCGATCCGAAATTCTCTTCACAGACTAAAGATAAGCTCGTTTCATCAGAAGTGCGTCCTGCAGTTGAAACCGCAATGAATGAGAAGCTGGCAGAGTTCCTGTTGGAGAACCCAACAGAGAGTAAAATCATTGCAGGCAAGATCATCGACGCGGCCCGTGCTCGTGAAGCAGCACGTAAAGCCCGTGAGATGACTCGCCGTAAAGGTGCACTGGATTTGGCTGGCTTACCTGGTAAGCTCGCTGACTGTCAGGAGAAAGACCCAGCCCTTAGCGAACTGTACATAGTGGAGGGTGACTCTGCAGGCGGTTCAGCAAAGCAGGGGCGCAACCGTAAGAACCAAGCTATCTTACCGTTGAAAGGTAAGATCCTGAACGTAGAAAAAGCACGATTCGATAAAATGCTGTCGTCGCAAGAAGTCGCAACGCTGATCACAGCGTTAGGCTGTGGTATCGGACGTGATGAATACGACCCAGAGAAACTACGCTATCACAGCATCATTATCATGACCGATGCTGACGTGGACGGTTCTCACATCCGTACGCTACTGTTAACGTTCTTCTATCGTCAAATGCCTGAGATTATCGAACGTGGTTATGTTTATATCGCTCAGCCGCCTTTGTATAAAGTGAAAAAGGGTAAACAAGAGCAGTATCTGAAAGACGATGATGCGCTTACTAATTACCTGACGTCCATAGCGGTAGATGGCGCTGAACTGTATACAGCGGAAGGTGCGCCTGCTATTAAAGGCGTTGCACTGGAAAGTCTGGTAAATCAGTACCAGGGCATTGAGAAGATGATTGCGCGCATGCATCGCGTAATGCCACCGAGCTTGTGGTACAAACTGATTTACACCAAAACATTGTCTACCAGTGACTTGAATAATGAAGAGGCACTGAGCGCGTTCGCTACCGAGTTTACAGACGCACTGGCTACTCAGGAAACAGATGGTGCCCTGTACAAATTCGAGATCAAACGTGACCAGGAGCGCAGTGAATTCTATATCTCCATCATTATGCGCATGCACGGTATCGACTATGAGTACAACTTAGGTCGTGACTTTATCGAATCCGCTGAATATAAGCGTATACGCGAACTCAACGACGCCATCAATAACATGATGGAAGAGGGTGCCTATGTTAAGCGTAACGAGCGTACAGAGCCTGTGAGCCAATTTAAACAGGCACTGGATTGGTTAATGAACGAAGCGAAGCGGGGGCAGTATATTCAGCGCTATAAAGGTCTGGGTGAAATGAACCCTGACCAGCTTTGGGAAACGACAATGGACCCGGAAAGCCGGCGTATGTTGCAGGTAACCATTGAGGATGCAATTGGCTGTGACCAATTATTTACAACCTTAATGGGCGACCAGGTTGAACCACGCCGTGCCTTCATTGAAGCCAACGCGCTTAACGTTGAAAACCTGGATGTCTAGCAAAGCGATTAGCATCAGCACAACCTAATAAACAATGTAAATCAAAGCCCGGCTAGTAAGTCGGGCTTTTTTTGTCGACCACATCACTAAATGCGCCTTTTACTGACATAGTCATCTCCCCCTAAGCGTGCTTAAATAACTCAAATAATCAAAAACAAAACGACTTGGAACTTTTATGGCTACATTAAGTGCTTTAAATAAGGCTGTGGTTGCAGCCTGTTTAACCGCTGTAACAATGGGTGTGTCATTAGACACACACGCAGAAAATACAACATCGTCTACACACATCACGGGGAAATTTGAATACTGGCCGGGTACGCAATACAGCCAACAAATTCCAACAACAGAGGCTGTGTTGGGATACCAGATTGGAGAACGAATTTCACGCCATAGCGACATGGTTAAGTATTTTGAAGCCTTGGCCAAAGCCGCCCCTGATCGCATAAAACTATTTAATTATGCTGAAACCTGGGAAGGGCGAACACTCATCTATGCAGTAATAGGCAGTAAAGAAAACATCGCCAACTTAGATAGCTTTGCTGAGAAAATGCAAAAGCTGACGTCACCAGACTCGATTAGTAAAAATGAAGCGAAGTCACTCATCAGTTCGTTACCCAGTTCCGTGTGGTTAGAGCACGGTGTGCATGGAAACGAAATCAGCAGTACCGATGCAGCAATGCAAACTGCTTATCATTTGTTGGCCGCACCGCAAGATCCGGTGAATAAGACTATTCTTGAAAACACCCTGGTGTTTATCGACCCACTGCAAAACCCCGATGGTCGCGCGAGATTTGTTAGCCGTTACTATTCGACTGTTGGTTTGAGCCCCAGTGATGATAGGTTGAGTGCGGAGCACAATGAACCCTGGCCACGAGGCCGAAGCAATCATTACCTGTTCGATATGAACCGCGACTGGCTAGCCATCACACAGCCAGAGACAGCAGGGCGGGTAAAAGTAATAAATCACTATAAGCCTACCGTTGTTATTGACCTGCATGAAATGGGTGGTGACGACAGCTATTTCTTTGTACCTGCGGCCCAACCTATTAATCCGCATATGCAGCCTGACCAACTAGCCAATAATGTGCTTATTGGGAAGAACAATGCTAAGCATTTTGATGATTTTGGGTTTAGCTATTTTACCCGTGAAGTCTACGATGGTTTTTATCCGGGCTATGGCGATAGTTGGCCAACATTCTATGGCGCGTCGGCCGCAACGTATGAAGTTGCGTCTACCCGAGGTGAAATCTTCAAAACCCGTACCGGCGAAATCAGGCACTATCGCGATACAGTACAACGTCATTTCGTTGCCGCAATAAGCACGGCAGAGGCAACGGCGGTAAACAGAGAAAAAATCCTAAACGACTTTTATGACTATCAGGTAGACGCCGTTGAAGCGGGTAAAAAGGACAAGAAGGAGCGTACCTTTATCCTACCAAATACCCGTGACGTAGCGGGAACACATCGCTTGGCAACATTAATGGCCCAGCATGGTGTTAAGGTGCAACAGGCTACCGAGGCTTTCAAAGCCTGTGGTGAACGCTATCAGGCCGGTGCGTATATTATCGATACCGCTCAACCCAGAGGTCGTTTCGTTAAGACTACATTTACCCAACAGGTTGACATGCCCAAAGCGTTTATTGATGAGCAGGAGCGTAGACGCGCCAGAAAGCTCAGAGACGAGATTTACGACGTAACGGGATGGTCATTGCCTCTGATGTTTAATATCGACACAGCACGCTGTGGAAGAAGCGTAGAGGTAGAGAGCCGTATTGTTTCTGCCGACGATAAACTGACACAGCCGTTTACCAATCCGGACGCAAAAGTAGCTTATCTCGTTCCCTGGGGAGACATGGCGGCGGGGCGATTTTTAACCGCTGCATTGCAAGCAGGTATCTCTCTTAAAAGCGCGGATGAAGCGTTTAGCATGGGAGATAAACATTACCCGGCAGGGACCTTGGTTATTGAGCGCCACGCAAACGAATCCACGTTGCCAGGGCTGATGCAAACACTTGCTGAACAAACCGGCGCAAGGATTGAAGGCGTTGATACAAGTTGGGTAACCAAAGGGCCGAGCTTTGGTAGCGATAAGACTATCCAGATGACTGCCCCGAAAATTGCCATGGCTTGGGATGAGCCTACCAGTTCTCTCAGTGCGGGTAATACGCGCTTTGTCATTGAGCAGCAGTTCAACTATCCGGTTACGGCCATACGTGCTGACAGGTTACGCTGGGCTGATTTGAGTCAGTATCAGGTACTTATTCTACCATCGGGTAACTACAGTCGTGATTTAGGAAAAGCAGGCGCCGACAATATTGGTAGTTGGGTAAGCCGTGGTGGCGTGTTAATTACGCTTTCAAATGCAACGCAGTGGGCTGCCAGTGAATCCGCTGGTCTTCTCGATGCGAAGCGGGAATATGCGTACAGTGAAGAAAAGAGCAAATCAGCTAAAGACGGTAGTCTGGTTGAAGGGACCCATATTGAATCAAAAGACGGTTTAATTGATGCCATTGAAAATGACAAGGACATGCCAGATAGCGTGGCGGGTGTGCTGGCCAATGTAGAAGTTGATCAGGAACACTGGTTAACAGCGGGCGTGAATCCGCGTGTTGTGGGCATGGTGTATGGCAATGACATCTACGCACCGGTGAAGCTCGAAAGCGGCAAAAACGTCGCTTGGTTTGCGTCGAAAGACAATGTATTAGCCAGTGGTTACTTATGGGAAGAAAATAAACCCCAACTGGCTTATAAACCGTTTTTAATTCATCAGCCGCACGGAAGAGGGATGGTCATCTCATTTACCCAGGAGCCGACATCACGTGCTTATCTTGATGGACTCAATGTGATGTTCCTGAACACTATCTTTCGGGGAGCTGCGCACGCGAATCCGGTGAGATAGGTTAGCGCTAAAAGTACGAGACAGAAAAAATAAAAGCAGGCCGTTGGGTAACCAACAGGCCTGCTTTTTTATATTTCAGTTAATTTCACATTCCAAAAAGCCGGCTGGCCTCAGGGTAATTTTGATACCGTTAGCGCAATTCCACTTGAACGTTGGCCCTCTACGGCAAAACGGTATGTGCCCGTTTTACCCGGCGTGAATTGCAGATTTTCAGCATACTCGCCGCAAGTGAGGATCACTTCTTCATTGACTGCAACGGCATAACCTTTGTAACTGCTGCCGCAAGTCTGTTCAGTAGTCCAGGTTGCATTGGAGAACTTAAAGTCATAAGGCTGTTGGTCCGCAATTAATTCTACATCTACATACCAACCCTTTGTTGACGCGGTGAGTTGATAGCGAGGCTGGGCCTCCCACCAGTTAAATACACCGCGCAGATACCAGTCACTGAAAACTATTTCAGGCTTCTGTGGCGTAAAAATGGGGTATTGTGAGGTTTGGGAACACGCCGAGAGAATCATCAAGGGTGAGAGTAATAACCAACGTTTCTGCATTACAACTCCGAAACTGTGTTGAGTAAGCCCGGTGGTATGTTATTACCGTTACTTCCGGGCTTACTTAAAATTACGCGTTTAAGCCGTGACTTACTTTGCTAGTAAAGACACGTCAGCGGTGGTTAAGAACAGTTCTCGCAAGGCTAATAATAACGCCAGTCGATTTGCTCTCACGGCTTCGTCTTCAGCCATTACCATCACGTTGTCAAAAAACGCATCTATACTTGGACGTAAGGTGGCCAGCGTGTTTAGTACATAGCCGTAATCACGTTCGCCAGCGGCTTTATAAATACCGTCGCTGATCGCTTCAATATCACTTGCAAGTTGCTGCTCTGCAGCTTCCTGAAGCAATGCGTTGTTCACACTGGCATCACCTTCCACATTGTTCTTGGCAAGGATATTGGCAACACGCTTATTAGCAGCGGCCAATGCTTCAGCAGCGTCATTGGACTTGAATTCAGCAACGGCTTTAACACGCGCCAGGTAGTCAGTAGGTTGAGTCGGACGACGCGCTGATACTGCCTGAATCACATCAATCTCGATGTTCTGGTCCTGCAGCAACGCATTGAAGCGGCCCAGAATAAAATCAACCACCTGTGTTTGGGTGTCAGTATTCGTCAACTTATCACCGTAGATGCTGACAGCTCGGGCAATGATATCTTCCAAATCGATGACCAGAGATTTCTCGGTAATGATACGAAGGACACCAATTGCGGCACGGCGTAGGGCAAATGGATCTTTGTCGCCTTTAGGCAACTGGCCAATACCAAATATACCTACCAGGGTGTCAAATTTATCAGCCAACGCGACAGCGGCACTTTCCAACGACGACGGTAACACGTCGCCGGCAAAGCGCGGCATATACTGTTCATACAAAGCGTTAGCAACGACTTCTGACTCACCGTCATGCAGAGCGTAATACTTACCCATGACACCCTGTACGTCAGGGAATTCCATAACCATGTTGGTCATCAGATCGGTTTTAGACAATAAACCCGCACGGTTTGCTTGCTGCTCATCAGCGCCGATAACGCTCGCAATGTACCCAGACAAAGACGCAATGCGATCTGATTTGTCTTTCAGTGTGCCCAGTTGTTTCTGGAATAACACAGTATCCAGCGAGTCCAAACGCGACGCCAGAGTTTGCTTTTTGTCGGTGTTAAAGAAAAACTCAGCATCGGCCAGGCGAGGGCGGATAACCCGTTCGTTACCACCAATTACCTGACTAGGATCCTGACTGTCGATGTTGCTGACAAACAGGAACTGGTTGGAAAGGCTACCATCGCTGTTTAGTAAGGGCACATACTTCTGGTCATCCTTCATGGTGTAAATAAGTGCTTCTTTAGGCACATCCAGGAAGGTTTCGTCAAAGCTGGCCTGCATAACAACCGGCCATTCTACCAGTGCGGCAATTTCGTTGAGTAAATCTTCATCGTAGTCAGCAGTAAGCGACAGTGATGCTGCGCGTTCGTTTAGCGACGCTTCAATAGCACTGGCTCGGGCTGCAAAGTCGGCAACCACAAAATGATCCTGCATGGCTGATAAATAATTATCGGCGTGATCCAGTTCAAAACGCGGCTCACCATGGAAACGGTGACCTTGCAAGGTACGCCCGCTGCTCAATCCCAGCACGGCAATATCAATTAACTCGTCGCCATAAAGTGCACACAATGTGTGAACCGGACGAATAAACTGCGTAGTGTAATTACCCCAACGCATTGGCTTGGGAATAGGCAGCTTGGAGACGGCTTGCGTAACTATACCTTCCAGCAGTTCTGCAATGCCTTTACCCTTTACCGACGCTTTGTAGAGTAACCATTCACCTTTGTCGGTTGTCAGTCGCTCTGCGTCTTCAACGGCAATACCGTTACCGCGTGCCCAGCCTAATGCGGCTTTAGTCGGCTGGCCTTCCGCATCGAATGCAGCGGCAACAGCCGGGCCACGTTTTTCGACGACTTTGTCTTGTTGACTGTCTACTAATGCTTCAACACGCACGGCTAAACGGCGTGGAGCGGCGTACCAGACCACACTGTTAAACGACAGTTCTGCCTGAGTAAGCGCTTCTTCGATATTATTGGCAAAACTACTGCCCAGTTGCATCAGGGCTTTTGGTGGTAGTTCTTCTGTGCCTAATTCTACTAATAAATTCTCGGTACGCACCGTTACTGCTCCTTCTGGCAAAGCGGGAATCCAAGTGCTTCACGAGCCTGGTAATAGGCTTCTGCACAGGCTTTCGCCAGGGTTCTGACTCTTAAAATGTAGCGTTGTCTTTCTGTCACTGAAATGGCGTGACGTGCATCTAACAGGTTAAATGCATGGGATGCTTTCATAACCTGCTCATAGGCAGGCAAAGGCAGGTTTTGCTCAATCAGGTGCTGGCTGGCCGCTTCGCATTCGTCAAACGTGTTGAATAACGCGTCTACGTTTGCGTGTTCAAAGTTGTAAGCTGACTGCTCAACCTCGTTCTGATGGAAAACATCACCGTAAGTTACAGTTCCCATAGGGCCGTTAGTCCACACCAGATCGTAAATACTGTTTACGCCCTGAATATACATAGCAAGACGTTCCAGACCGTAGGTAATTTCACCGGTAACGGGCTTGCATTCAATACCACCAACTTGCTGGAAGTAGGTGAACTGAGTCACTTCCATTCCGTTCAGCCACACTTCCCAGCCCAGACCCCAGGCTCCCAGTGTCGGCGATTCCCAGTTGTCTTCTACGAAGCGAATATCGTGTACAAGCGGATCAAAACCCAGCTCTTTCAGCGAGCCCAGGTACAGTTCCTGAATGTTGTCAGGCGATGGCTTCAGCATTACCTGGAACTGATAATAGTGTTGCAGGCGGTTTGGGTTTTCGCCGTAGCGGCCATCAGTCGGACGTCTGCACGGTTGTACGTAAGCGCTGCTAATTGGCTCCGGGCCCAAAGAACGCAAAAACGTCATGGGGTGGAATGTACCCGCGCCCACTTCCATATCCAGTGGTTGAATAATAACGCAGCCTTGTCTGGCCCAATAATCCTGTAAGGCAAGGATCAAACCCTGAAATGTTTTAATATCGTACTTGTGCATACATTAACGACTATAACTGACTGATGACTAAAAGGTGGGTTAGTATACAGTCTGAAGGCCTGTGAATGTAGGCCTAAGGGTGGATTTAATCGGCTGAATTGCCCATTTTTAGGGCTTTTTTAGTACTGGCTTGTTATTCTGCCGTTACACAAACAACTTCGTCAGTTTGATATGGCCTGGGAGGGCTTTATGACAATTATACGCTGTGGTTGGGTATCGGATGATCCAATCTATCAACAATACCACGATGAAGTGTGGGGGCGACCTGAATTAAACGACCAGCAACTGTTTGCGAAGTTGTGTTTAGATGGTCAGCAAGCCGGACTAAGCTGGATTACCATACTGAAAAAACAGCCTGCGTTTGAACAGGCTTTTCATCAGTTTGACCCGGCGAAGGTCGCAGCAATGACTGACGACGATGTGGAAAGGTTAATGACCAATAAAGGCATTATTCGTAGCAGAGCTAAGATTAAGGCTATTATTCAGAATGCCAGGGCCTATCTGACCCTTACAGAAACACAGTCATTTAGTGATTTCATTTGGCAGTTTACCGACCATAAAACCATCGTGAATCGATGGGAGGACTACCGCACTGCGCCCACGTCCACATCGGAATCAAAAGCCATGGCGAAAGCGCTAAAAAAGGCGGGCTTTAAGTTTGTAGGGGAAACGATTTGTTATGCCTATATGCAAGCCGTTGGCATGGTCAACGACCACACCGTCGACTGTCATTGTTATAACAAAATTTGCGAATTGGCCAGAGAGGGCTGACGCTCTTCACAATATTGTATGATGGCGGGAAGTTCACGCAACACGACTGACTCGTGTTGTTCTTCAATGATTTCCCGCGCTTTGTCTTCGGCAAATCGCTGCTTTTTGGATAGCGCTTTGCGGTCGTCCAGAATAGCAAAACCACTGACTTCAACAAACAATGCGTGCATCGCCGGGAACTTAGCCTTGTAGTCTACCGGTGTTGTTTCGGGCAGGGCCGCAAACAACCGGCAAATACGAATAGCGCCTTCAGACACATTACACTGTTGCTGCTGCATAGCGCGTGAAATGGTATGGATACTTTCGAAAATGGTTTCCATACGCTGCGCTCGCGCTGCCTGTTGCTTCTTAGTCTGTGCTTGTAACTGGAATAACAATTTGCCGGCGTAGACACCCAGTGCCGCAATAATTAACAGACCTATTGAGGCCAGCACATACCACATCATCATTACGTGTTACCTGGTGTAGTCGTCTATGTTGATTGAATCGAGTTTGTCGAAATCATCCAGATCATCGTCGTCTTCATCTTCGTCATCACGGATACCCATGAGGTCACATAAGATGCGATGGCGAGCCATTTTCTCATCGACATAGCGTTGCTGTTCTGCGGTCAGCGTCTTGCCTTCGTCCAGTTTGTCTAGCAACGCCGACAAGCGACCATCAGCTTCCAACGCAGCTAATTCTTCAGCGGGTGTTGCATATTTGCGTTGCGCGGGTTTAACCGGACTCTTAACCAGCTGCACCGGTTTTTTACTGCCGTGGCGAGGATCTTTTGATACTGCGCCGCTACTGGTTTGAGACTTCGTCGTCTCTACATTGTGGCGACTGCCTGGCGGCTTGCCCTTGTGTTTTTTTACGCGACCGGAAGATTTCTCATGTACGTAGTCCGGGTCTTTTCTGACACCGATCAAACCTACTTTGCGCGATTTTCTTTGTTTAGCCATACACTTTGTATTCGTCTTTAAGCGTGAATGTATGCATTATACCCTGATATCACTCAGGCTTCTGCATCAATACGATGTCGTTAGCGGGAAATATCACATTTAGGTTGTGAGTCTTGGCCAGCCAGCTGAATGTCTCAACCGAGAAAAAACTAACATGAGTGGGATCATTCTTGTAATGCCAGTTGGCAAAACGTTGTACATCCAGCACGCGCTTGGTCATTATTCCCAGCCAGCCTCCGGGTTTGAGCAACGTCATCCAGTGCGCCCATTCTTTGGCCGGGCTGTGAAAATGCTCAATAGATTCCGTCGCCGTTATAATATCGTATTGGTCCTTTTCAATAGCCTTCGGACCAAAAAAGGGATCATAACAGTCCATGCTGAAACCGGCTTCCTGAAACAGGTGAGCGAGGGCCGGGCAGGGGCCTGAGCCATAATCCAGCATGGTCATGTCGGTACGTAAGTGAGGGGCAAGGCAATCGAATAAACGGCGCAAATACGCCAGATAGCCGTCGTCTTCCAATGTGTTTTCATGTAACTGATATTCAGCCAGCTCTTGTGACTTATCGGGCAGACTGAGTGGATCGACAAACACCAGCGCGCAGGGCTGACAACGGTAGTAGTCGCGACGCTTGTCTTTGTGAAAGGCGTAAATATGCTGACTGTTACAGAGTGGGCAAGATAACTTCATTCTCGACAACCAATAAAAAAGGCGATGGTATCACACCATCGCCTTCAAAAATGAGTGTCAGATGACACCTCTCCCGTTAGTGCACTTCTCTGTGCGGCTGGCGTCCTGCAGTGTGCTCCCCTTATTTTTCTTTTTCACAGAGCTAATTTTTGTTTTGGGTCTTCCTGACGCTTTATGAGTCGTCCTGTAATGTATTTAATATTGTTGTTATTAGAGTCGGACTGTTTCACAACAGGTTTCACGACGCCAACTAGAATACACCATTCGTCTAAGATTACAACAGCGAATGTTACAAAAAATTAACATTCGCCGTTTATCAATAACTTAGTGTAGACCTGCAACGTAATTAGACAGGATCTCAATGTCTTCATCGGTCAGTTTAGAAGCGATGTCGCGCATCATGCCGTTCATGTCGTTATGACGTTCGCCCGCACGGAACGCTTTAAGTTGCGCAGCCGTGTATGAGGCGTGTTGACCACTGATGTCCGGGAAGCCGGCTAATTGCATGCCGTTACCCTGAGGACCGTGACAGGCGATACACGCTGTCACACCACGAGCGGCATCGCCACCGCGGTACAATGCTTCACCCGGCGCTACGAAGTTTTCAGGTGTTGCACCTGGTTTGGCTTCCTGGCTGGAGAAGTACGCTGCCAGGTCGGCAATATCCTGGTCACTCAATGCAGCAGCCATTCCGTTCATTACCGCGTTGTTACGGCCTTCTGCTCCACCGGTGCTTGACGCCAGGCGGAATTCAGTTAACTGCTTAACAAGATAATTCTCGTGTTGTCCTGCAATCTTAGGGTTAAGTTCGATCATGCTGTTTCCATCAGGTCCGTGACAGGCAGCACAGACAGCTGATTTGGCTTTACCAGCATCCGGGTTACCTTCTGCCTGAGCAGCTGCGGTAAGCCCAAAGGTTAAACAAACCAACAAACACAGTTTTTTCATAATAATTCTCTTACAAGGATCCGACGGTCTTATTGATATACGTGATATCATGCGTATTTTACACATTTAACGCGTCAGAAAAACCTA